>NZ_JBEZUT010000033.1:0-40849 GCF_040636595.1 Kitasatospora sp. NPDC036755 | reverse complement strand
CCCGGGAATGTGCGCCCGGACCCTCGTGGCGGCGCTGGTGTCCGCCTACCCTGGTGGTGTGGGTGACCCGCGACGCGGCGGACGCGCCCTCGCCGCCGGTCACGGCGGTCTCGTTCTGTTCCGTTGCGGCAGTCTGCTGCGGATCGGTGTTATCGAGCATGCGGGTGGATCTCCCGTCAGGCCCCCGGGCTCCGCATCCGGGCACGGCACGACACCGATGGGCGGCCGGCATCGCGAGGATGCCCGGACCGGACCCTTTGACGGTGCCGCCGTGCGGACGCGAGGCCGCACAGGGGCTCGTAGTCTCGCTCGGCGCCCCGCACACGGCGGGGTGTCGAAAGTCTTCTGGTCTGACCAGTCTTCTGAGGTTTTCCCAAGCTGCGCCGTCCCCCAACCCCGGGTGGCTCCCGGACGGGGTCCCGGACCGGCCGACCTTCCTGGTCGGCAGGCCCCGGGTGGCAGGCCTGCGCTGCAACGACGCTCGCTCCCCTGGGGAGCCGCGGGAACCCTGGAGGACCGTCGGGCCCAGTGAGGCACTGGGCCCGGCCTCCCCCCGCTAGGCGGACGCGGTAGCGTGCGGCCCTGCGGCCGGCTCCGAGCCGACCGGGGCCGCGGCGCGGTCGAGCGCCAGCGGGTCGGTCACCGTGCCGGTCTCCTCGTCGAGCGGCCCCTGCGCCAGCCTGGTCACCTCTGCGGGGACCGGCGGCGCCAGGTCGGCCGTCACACGGAGACCGGACAATACGTCGTCGGGTCGTACGGCGGGTGTGGCGTGTCGTACTACCAGGCGCAGTATCGCACAGGGACGGCCGGTACGAACATCGCGGTCGGTTTCCGTCCCGGCGCCCGCACCCGTCTCGACCTGGGCCGGGACGGCTTCCAGCGCCGCCACCGCGCCCCGCGCGTCGAAGACCCGCAGGCCGTTCTTGGTGCGGCGCTCGACCTCGACGCTCTCGGCGGCGAGGAAGCTCGCGACCGCCGCGGCGGCCACGTCGGGCTCGATGCCGTCCAGCCGGAGCAGCCACTCGGAGGCCTCCAGGCGCTCCACGAAGTTCGGCGTGCGCACCTCGACCGCGTCGATCACGTCCAGGCCCGTCGGCAGCGACTCGTCCAGCTGCGCCCGCAGCTGCTCGGGGTCGCGGACAGCGGCCAGGCCGATCTCCAGGTACTCCGCCTCGCTCGCCACCCCGGTCGGGGCCGCGTTGGCGTAGGAGACCTTCGGGTGCGGGGTGAAGCCGGCCGAGTAGGCCATCGGAACGGCGGACCGGCGCAGGGCGCGCTCGAAGGCGCGCTGGAAGTCGCGGTGGCTGGTGAAGCGGAGCCGGCCGCGCTTGGTGTAGCGGAGACGAATCCGCTGCACCGTCGGCGCGGGCGGCGGACCGTCGGGCGTACGGCGTGCCAGGGTCGCTCAGTCCTTAGTCAGTTGTCCCCGTCCGGCGCGGCGTCTTCCCGCCGCTGTCCGGACTCTGTCACCTCAAAGGGTACGCGCCCCGCCACCCCCTCGCTCCGCCCCTGGTCAGAGCCGGTCCTCAGTCCAGCGACCCGGGCTCGGCCAGCCACCTGGCCTTGAGGTCGGCGTGCTTGGCGATGGTCTCGAAGTCCCGGTCGTAGTGCAGCACGGTCAGCCCGTGGTGCATCGCCGTGACGGCGACCACAAGGTCGACCACACCCGCGGACCGATGGCTGCCCGTTTCGGCGAGCAGCAGTTGCAGGGCCTGGATGTCACGCCAGACCTCATCAGGCACGACCCACCAGGTATACAACCGCTCGAACTGCACTCGCATCGCCCGCATTTCGGCAGCCGACCGGGCCGAGTACAGCAGCTCGCCCTCAGTCGGAGCGCACATGCCGATCGCCCCCGACGCCAGGGCCTCACCCCAGAGTGACAACGCCGACGGCTTCGTGATCAACCGCGCCGCCGCCGAGGTGTCGATCAGGAAGCCTTCCCGAGCTCCCATTCAGCCCCACCCTGCTTTCCGCGCCGGACCTCGTCCTTGAACCCGGGCTCCAGCAACTTGTCGAACGCGCCGTCCTCAGCGAGCCGCATCAGCTCCTGCAGTGCGAGCTCCCTGCGTCGCCGTGCTCCTATCTCGGCGAGCGCGGCGTTGACAGTGTCCTTCTTCGTCGTGGTCCCGAGCACTTCGGCGGCCAGGGCCAGCGCCTCTTCATCGAGGTCGATCATCGTCTTGGCCATACTCTACACCTCCAATCGGATATATCACCTACCCACCCATGACAATACAATGGGTATCGTGGAAAAAACATCGAACCCCGCGCCGATCCATCCAGCGCGGGGTTCGATGTTTATCTGACTACTTATTGACGACCGTCAGCGGCAGCATCTTCTTGCCCGTCGGGCCAATCTGGATCTGGATGTCCATCTGGGGCTAAATGGAGGCCACCCCACAACCGTCGAGGGGGTCACCGACATGGCGAAGCGCACCCGTACGGCACGTGCCGCGCAGCAGAGGACGTACACGGTCGAGACCGAGTGGACCGCCGCGGATCTGGCACTGCTGGAGGAGCTGAAGAGAGTCGAGGCCGCCCTTCCGGCGGACGCGCCCGGGCACTCCTCTCGGTCCGGCTGTCCGTGCTGACGGAGGACACCACCTCCCCCGTCCGCCAGGAGCTCGACCTCCGCCGCGAAGCCCTGAACCGGGGGTGCCGGGTGGTCGGCGTCGCCAGCGACCTGAACGTGTCCGCGACCAAGGTGCCCCCGTGGAAGCGGAAGCAGCTGGGCGACTGGCTGAACAACCGGTCGCCGGAGTTCGACGTGCTGCTGTTCTGGAAGCTCGACCGGTTCATCCGCCGGCTCTCCGACCTGAACACGATGATCGACTGGGCGTTGAAGTACGGGAAGAACCTGGTCTCCAAGCACGACTCGATCGACCTGACCACGGTCGTCGGCAAGATCCTGGTGACGCTGATCGGCGGCATCGCGGAGATCGAGGCCACCAATACGAGCACCCGGGTCGCGAGCCTCTGGGACTACGCCAAGACCCAGTCAGCCTGGCTGGTCGGCAAGCCCGCCTTCGGATACACCACCGCCGAGGACGAGAACGGGAACGCCGTCCTCGCCATCGAGGCCGACGCTCACAAGGCCCTGCACTGGTGCCGACGCATGGCCCGTCGAGGCGTCTCCGCCACCCGCATGGTCAAACTGCTCAAGCGCGCGGGTCTCGCCAGCGACGGCCTCACGGCCACGACCCTCCTCCGCCAGCTCCGCAACCCCGCCTTGATGGGCTACCGGGTAGAAGAGGAGAAGAAGGGCGGCGCCCGCCGGTCCAAGCTCGTCCTGGACAAGGCCGGGAAGCCCATCCGGGTCGCGGAGGCCGTCTTCGCCAACGATGAGTTCCACGAGCTCCAAGCGGATCTCGACAAGCGCAGCAAGAACCAACCCCAGCGCCAGCCCGGCGGAGCCACGAAGTTCCTCGGGGTCTTCGTCTGCGTCGACTGCGGGACGAACATGCTGGAGCAGCGGAACCGCGTCAAGGATCGGGTGTACGAGTACCTGCGGTGCCAGGGCTGCAAGGGCGGAGGCCTGGGCGCCACCAACCCCGACGCGATCAACGCCAAGCTCGTCCTCGACGTGCTGTCGGTCCTCGGCGACGAGCCCGTGCAGGTGCGCGAGTACGCACGAGGCGCAGAAGCACGCGCCCATGTGGCGCAGCTTGAGGAGTCCATCGCCTACTACATGAAGGAACTGGAGCCCAGCGGCCGATACGCCAAGACCAGGTTCACGCGCGAGCAGGCGGAGGAGACGCTGGACAAGCTGATCACCGAACTCGGGGAGATCGACCCCGAGACCACCGAGGACCGGTGGGTGAACGTGGCCAACGGGAAGACGTTCCGGCAGCAGTGGGAGGACGGCGGTACCGAGGCCATGGCGGCGGACCTCCTGAGGGTGGGCGTCCGCTGCGAGGTCACCCGGACCAAGGTCCAGGGTCAGCGGGCTCCCGCGATCAAACTGCGGCTCCTGATCCCTAAGGACTACCGCGACCGGCTGATCGTGAAGGAGGACGACTTCGCGAGCAAGCTCTGACGGCGGCAGCCCCCGTCATCACGGCGGGGGCTGCTAACCGTCAGTGCTTGGCCGAGTCGTACGGCTCCTCGTGCCCGTCGGCGTCCACGATGACGATCTCGCTCTCGATGACCAGGGCCCGGAGCACCATCGGGCGCAACGGTGCCGGTGCTGCCTCGCACGGACTCGCCGCTGCTCCGGCCCCCGCCTGCTTGGTCGTCACGGTCTCTCCCCTGCCTGCTCCGCGCGGACGATCTCCCGGTTGGTGGCGAGGTCTTCGGCGATGCCGGCAGCGATGAGCGCTTCGGCCGGGGTGTGCCCGGTTCCGACGAAGCGCCAGGCACCTTCGGCCACGGTCCCGTCGTCCCAGTCCGCGTACAGGCCGCAGGCGTGTTCGGCGCGGGCGGCTCTGAGCTGCCCATATGTAGTGGAGTAGGCCCGCGTCTTGGTCAGGCAGTGCCCCCGGTACCCGAGCATGTGGGCCCAGGCCCGAAGCCGCAGGTGCTGAAGTTCGGGCAGGCCGCCGAGGCGCCAGGCAGTGGCGATGAGGGCGCGGACGTGCGGGCTGACCCGCAGGGCCTGTATCTCCGCCAGAGACTCGATGCGACGGTCGACAGCGCCGGCGGCCTCCACACTCTTGCTCGTGTACTTGGCGACGTAGGCCGCCACGGCATCGTCCGAGATGTGCCCGCCACCTCCCTTTATAAGGGGGTGCACATCCAGCTGAGCGCCGAAGCCGAGCCGTCCACCGCCGGAGGCCATCAAGTCGGGACCCGGGAGCGCCACGGCAGCGGCCGCCGAGCGGACGGCTTCCAGCAGGAGGTCTTCTGCTGCCCACGGCGGAGGCGGAGTAGTGGGACCGTCCGGGCCGTCGAGTCTGATGACGGCGTGGAAGTGGACGGCGCCACGCTTCTGGTACTCGGCGACCTTGGCGGTGGAGACCCTGACCAGGGTGCGCACCTCTGAGCGGCCGACGCCCGCCCCGGTGGCGAGGTGGTGGTACAGGTTGTCGCGGAAGGCCTTCCACAGGGCCGGGGCCATGGCGTTCCACAGGACGTGCCCAGGGTAGTCGTAGCAGTCCGCGCAGAGCGGTTGCCCGACGAGCGGGTCAGCCTCCAGGTGGGTTCGACCGCAGCCTTGGCAGCCGCCGTGCTCACACCGTCGACGCCGAGCCGGGTGGCAGTCGCCCGCCCGGTGCACCGGCCCGAACGACGGCGCCGTCAGGGTGACGAACAACCGCGGGTGCGTCCGTACCGTTTCCGGGACGCCTTTGCCGCCGACCAGACCGGAGCGGACCAGGTGGAAGGTGTCGCCGCTGTGCTCCCAGGAGCAGGGCGCGCAGCGGGAGGCCCGCCGGTTGCGGCAGCGGACGGCGAGCCGGCCACCGGGTTCGGTGCCGGTCGAGTAGTGGCGCAGGACTTCGCCGGTGTCGGCGTCGAGGGTGGTGGTGTGCCCAGCGAGGTAGACCGGCTCGGCACACCCACCGGTGGTACGGATCTGCTCCAGCCAGCGGTTCAGGTCCGGCATCTCACCGAGGCGGACGAAGTCACGTTCTGTCGGCGGCAGTTGGCGCAGCCGCGCCTCCCGGTCGAGGAAGGCACGGCGTGCGGTGGGGCCGGTGTACGGGTTGGTGCTGGCGGTCATGGTGGATGTCTCCAGGGCCAGGGTTCGCCGGGCCCCGGCCGGGCCAGGCATGCGGTGGCGCGGCCAGGGGTGGCAATGGGACGGGCGGGCTGGGTGGCTGGTCGGGTTGGCACGGTGATCACGCCTCTCAGGTGGTGTGGGTGAGTCCCTGGACGAGCCAGGTCACCGCGTAGACGACGGGGTCGGCTCAGCCGATGCGGTCGAGGTAGATCCCGAGGACGCCCACGAGGAGGACGTGCCAGATCTTGAGTTCGCCGGAGCGGACCAGGAGGTAGGTGACGAGGGCCAGGACGGCGGTCAGGATGAGAGCGGCGCCCATCAGATGTAGACCCCTTCGTTCGGCTCGTCCGCCGTGTGGAGGCCGGGCCAGGACGGAGCCAGCCGGGCGTACTTCCTTGCCGCTCGGCGTGCCTGTTCGGGGGTGACGTGGACGGACCGGGCGCGGATCCACCGACCGTCGGCGCCAACCGTGATGGCGACGCCCTGCTCAGCGGCGGTGATCTGCTGCGCGGCAGCCAGGGCGTCCTTGTCGAGATCGCCCAGCGCCATCTCCGCCGTCCCGGCATCGTTCACCCGGTGGCAGACCCGGCCGGCCAACTGCGCCCGCAAGGCGGTCACCCCGGGGCCGAGGTCGGAGCCGACCCGTTGCCCCGCGACCACCAGGTGGACGCCCAGAGCGGCACCGAGCTGGGCGAGCCGGAGCAGGTTGGTGGAGATCTCCCCCACCTCCGCCTTGTCGTCCCTGGTCGCCACCAGGTACAGCTCCGCGACCTCGTCCACGATGACGACGACAGGCATCTTGCGAAGCTTCGGCGGCAGGTCCCAGACGGACCGGGCCCCGACCGAGCGGCACAGCTGCATCCGCGCCTCGGTCTCCGCGACCAACTCCGCGAGCAGGTGGGCGACTTCCGCCCTGGTCGCCGCCAGAGCCGACAGCCGGTCCTCGAACAGGGACAGCTCCATGCCGCCCTTGAGGTCGATGCCGAACAGTGCGACGCGTTGCGGGGCGAGTTCCTTCACCAGCGCGGCGATGAGGGTGGACTTCCCGGAGCGGGTCGCGCCGACGATCAGCCAGTGCGGCGCCCGCCGCAGGTCGATCGTCCAGGCCCGGCCGTCCTCCAGCAGCCCTACCACCGCCCTCAGCAGCCGCTGCTTCAACCTGTACGGCACCACGGGCATGGCCAGCGGGTCCCAGGCGAGCGCCGAGAGGGTGACGAACCCTCGCTCGTTCAGGGCCAGCCGCACCGAGTGCACCCGCCAGGCATGGGTGAACGCGTCCAGGGCTTCGGCAAAGTGCTCGGGCACCTGCCCAGGGTGAAGCCGCACCCTCACGTCGACGCCGCCACGCCGGTACTTCGCCACGCCCAGACGGGGCGGAGTCGGCCGCAGCGGATCCCCGCGGACCATCAAGTCCCCGACTCGGGCCCGCCCAGGACGCTTGGCCACGGCGAGGCCGAGGTTCGTGGTCAGACGCCGCCACGTCACGCGGACTCGGACCACCGCAGCCGGGTAGCCGAGCAGGTACCACCAGAGATAGGGGTAGCTGCGCCGCAGCACCGGGGCCATGCTGAGCCCGATCAGCACCGTCGCCAGCATCACGACCCACAGCAGCTGGAGGACGATCACGGCCGCCCCCCGTTCTCCATCGCCGTGTTGTGGGCTTCGGTCTCCAGGTCGCGGGCCTGGCCGGCGGCCTTGCTGGCGACGACGGCGATGTGGTCGAACAGCTGGGCACCGTCGTCGTCCCGGCCGAACGGGTCGACCTCTTCGGCCAGCTCCCCGAGTTCGCGCAGCAGACCGCGCAGGCGCACGCGGGTCGCGCCGCTCATCAGGCGTCGCCGCCCTTGCGCGAGGCCGCCGGAGCGCCGACCGGAACCGGGGTGATGGCGTCAGCCCGGAAGGACAGGCCGTGCCGGTCCCCCATCGCCCAGGAGAAAGCGGTCAGGCCCGTGACGTGCACCCGCACGCCCTCCACCACGCCGACCGGTTCGCCCGACACGCTGATCTCAATGATCGAGGCCCGCCGGCCGTCCTGCCGGACCGCGACCCCGACCGTGTAGACGGTCTGGCCCTCCCGGTCCTTCCTGATCTTCCCAGTCTCGCGGTTCGCGATCCGCGCTTCGGGGGCAACGATGCAGGTCATCGCGCCGAGCCGGGTTCCGTCCACGGGAATGGACTGCATGAGCGCACACTCCTCTGACACCAAGGGCCGCATGACGTCAGTCGTCAAACGTACTTACCTTTGGCGCCTCGATGATGCTCCTCCTTGACGCCCCGACGCAAGCAATTCATGCTTACGTTTAACGGCTAGCAACTGACGACAGACCTAGAGATTCCGCCCGACCAGGGCAGACGACCACAGACGAACCCTCGAAAACGACACGGCACACGCGAAGCGGACCCGCCCCCGGCGCCCGCACCAAGGGGTCAACACCATGGCGATCATTCGGAACGAGGCACTGCACAAGCAGGTGGCGGCGGCGATGCGACAGTCGATCGCCACCGGCGAATGGCCCCCCGGTACCCAGCTGCCCACCGAAACCGATCTCGCCGAGACCTACGGCGTCTCCCGCCCTACCGTCCGCCTCGCGGTCGCCGCCCTCCGCAGCGAGGGCCAGTTGGACGTGAAGCAGGGCCGCGGCACCTTCGTCCGCGCCGCCGTCCACGGCCCGAGCGCCAGCCTGGACCGAACCATCGCCACCCAGGGCGACACCTTCTCGACGCCCATCGATCCCTGGTTCGCCCACGCCGAGGAGCCCACGGTCTACCGCACCCGCACCGACGCCATCACCGGGCCGCTGCTGGAGATGGATCAGGACGAGCTGATGCTCGGCTGCGACCGTCTGCTCACCGACCCCACCGGCAACGGCCGCGCCCTTCACCGCCTCCTACTCCCCATGGAACGCATCGAGGCCACCCCACTCGCCCAACAACCTGCCGCCACCCCGGCCGAGGCCTACGCGGTGCTCGCCGCCGTCGGCCACAGCCTCACCTGGCACGAGCGGGTCAGCGCCCGGGTCCCCCAGCCCGACGAGCGCGAAGCCCTCCAACTCTCCGAAGCCGCCGCCCTCCTGATCGCCCACCGCATCACCTGCGACCAGAACACCGGCCTCCCCCTCATCCTCGAAGAGACCCGCCTCGGCGCCGAAACCACCGCCCTCACCTACGCCATCGACGCCCACAAGCTCAAGCGCGCCACCCCCCGCTAACCATCCCGAACACACCAAAGCCCCCGTGTCCACACTTGGCTTCTAACGGTCGTCGCAACACCCCAGCTGAGGGGATGCGATGGACTTCGAGATCCGAGGGGACAGGAAGCCGCAGGGGCCCAGGAAGCTCCGTGTCGAGCGGGAGGAATACTTCCGGCTCGTGCAGCAGGGCTACAGCAACAAGGAAGCGTCCCGGCTCGTGGGGGTCCACGAGCGGACCGGCCGTGAGTGGCGCCACGGCCGGCCCGAAGGGCGCGTGAAGAGGCCTCGGCCGCCCGCGCAACCGGCGCGTGCGGCCGAGGTTTCTTCACCGCCGGGGCCGTCTCGGTACCTGCGCGAGGACGAGCGGATCCACATCGCCGACCGGCTGCGGGAGAAGGCCACCGTCCGGGCGATCGCGGCCGAGCTGGGCCGCAGCCCGTCCACGGTCAGCCGGGAGATCCAGCGCAACCGCCACCCGGGCAGCGGCAGTTACCGGCCGCACGCCGCGCAGGCCCGCGCCGACGCCCGCCGCCCCCGCCCCAAGCCCGCCAAGATCGCCCACAACCGGGAACTGCGGGACTTCATCCAGCACCACCTGGACCGCAAGTGGAGCCCGGAGCAGATCTGCCAGGCTCTACGGGACACCTTCCCCGCACGTCCGGAGATGCACGTGGCCCACGAGACCGTCTACCGGGCCCTCTACATCCAGGGACGCGGCGAACTGCGCCGGGAGCTCGCCGGTGCCCTGCGGACCGGGCGCGCCCGCCGTGTTCCCCACCGGCAGGCCAACTGCCGCAGGCCACGCTTCATCGACCCCATGGTCATGATCAGCGAGCGCCCCGCCGAGGTCGAGGACAGGGCGGTGCCAGGGCACTGGGAAGGCGACCTGGTCATCGGCAAGGACAACGTCTCCGCCATCGGCACCCTGGTCGAGCGCCACACCCGCTACGTCATGCTCCTGCACCTGCCGAACGGCCGCACCGCCGAACAGGTCCGCGACGCCCTCGTGGACACCGTCCAGGCCCTGCCCGCACACCTGGTGCGGTCGCTGACCTGGGACCAGGGCTCCGAGATGGCCTCGCACGGCTCGTTCACCGTCGCCACCGGCGTCCCGGTCTACTTCTGCGACCCGGCCAGTCCCTGGCAGCGCGGCTCGAACGAGAACACGAACGGACTGCTCCGGCAGTACTTCCCGAAGGGCACCGACCTCGCGGTCCACGGCCCGGAACACCTGGCCTTCGTCGCCGCCGAACTCAACGGCCGCCCACACAAAACGCTCGGCTGGGAAACCCCAGCCGAGCGCCTGCATAAACTCATCGCGGCCTGATCAAACCGACCACGTGTTGCAACGACCCCTAGAAACCGCCCACCGGGCACGGGGGCTGTCGCAACTCTTCTTCACTTACTCAAGGGCGCGCGCCCTGCGCGCGCCGCTGCCCCGCCCTGGGCGGCCGACGCCGGGCGTGCGGGCTGGCGCCCGGTCCCGGCGCGACCGCCCGGACAGGGGCAGCAGGGTGGCTGGGGCGGGCGGCTCCGCGGTTTTACCCACCTCCCCGGCCAGGGACCCGCGTCGAGCAAGACCGGGGGGCCACTCGGCCAAACTGCGGTCAGGCCCAAAAGCCCTGACCGAGTCGCAGCAGCTTACGGCCCCCCGATCATGCTCGACCCCAGACCGGAAAGGACACCGGCCAAAACCGCTCCACCGCCCAAGTTTGCCGCGCAGGCACCGCCACCTGAAGTGCTCAGGCCACACTTCCCCGCGGAACTACCCACTCTCCCTTTTGGCCGGTATGCGCAATGATCCGATCAAAATCTGAGTCATAGTGCAGTAGCGTCAAATTATTTCGCTGGGAAACCGCCGCAATTAGAAGGTCTGGAACCTTTGGGCCGCGATGCTGGGATTTTGCCGCCAGCTCGCGCTGAACCTCAAGGGCCAGTTGAATATCACGCTCGTCAATTTCCAGATATCCAAAGATTGACGCGCGCTCTGCCCGGTTTTCTTCGTATTCACGCGGATTGCGCGAAGAGTAGAGCGCCTCAATATCCAAAACGCCACAAGTTGCCACGAGCCCGCCCACAATAAGGGGGGTAAGGCGGTCGGCAACAGCCTGGTGCTTGAGGCGGTTCATAGCACTATTATCGATCAGATACTTCGGCTCTAGCGCCAAGCTTCGCCTCGCAACCTCTCAAGCTCTTCGGGATCGCGCGAGCGCATCTTTTCGATGAATGAAAGCGCCAACTTCTGACGAACGACCTCTCGAAGTGCAGCGTTCACCGTGTCACGATTACTGCTCGTACCAAGCAGCTTCTGCGCTTGGTCGAGGAATGGCTCATCGATGTTTTCTACGGTTTTTCCCACGCTTGCTCACCTTCTTGGGGGAGTCTCCGCGCTGAAGCATCTTGGCGCAGGTAGGACAGACTGCTCCGGTCATGAAGAAGTGGTTGATTCTAATTGCGATCGGCTCGAATCTATCTGTCGGATTACGACAGTAGTCGCAGGTGAACTCTTCCTCGTCGCCGAGTTTGAACTTGCCATCAAGAGCTGACTGCCGAAGATAAGCGTAGCACTGATCGCAGCGCCACTCCGTGTCGCCAATCAGCAGGTTCCAAGTTTGGGCCGCTAGCGTTTCCAGGTGTCCGCACCGAGGAGCTTCGGCTGTCAGTCGCTTGTCTAGAATACTCCGCGCCCACGCTTCGAACTTCCTCCCCTTCACGTCGACCCGATTTACTACTCGCTCCTCGACCTTCTTCCGAGTGCTTGAATTTATCGCATTCAATGTCTCACCGATTGTGCGACGCGATAGATCATCGTAGTGCTGCTGCAGATTCGGAAGAACATTATCATCCGCAGCAGGACAGTTTCTGCGATGCGGAAACTTGGCCGCGCTAAAGGAAATTTCTTCCAGGTTCCCGAAAGCGCCAATCCCAAACGTGGCATTGCATTCGCCACATTTCCCAGTAAAGGTGGCTTCCCGCCTCAGTCGCAATGCGTACTCAAGAAGTGGCGGCGCGTCAGGCGGAACCACAGGGATAATGAACATCGCATTCCCTACCGCCCACATTTCATCACGGCCTGTTGGCAAAACTGACAAGAGCCGAGGCTCGGTACCCTGCGCGTAGACACCGGCCATCTGCGCCTTGAAATCAGCTTCCCGCATGCGCCCCTCCGCCGCTCTGACTGGAGGCTCAGTGTCCCACGGCAACAGCTAGCGAGTCAGGTCGATGGGCCTGCTGGGAACGGCTAGATGTGGGCGGACCCACCTGATGGTTACGGACGGTGCCGCCGGTAAGCCAGTGCTGGCCGGCCGTTCCACAGGCCGCGAGATCGGGGGTACGTGGCGGTCGGGCGCGGAGCCGGCTTGGCGATAGGTTCGGAGCGCCACGTTTCGCGGGGAGCCGGACAGCCTCTCACGTAGAGCAGGCGTGCAGGCCGCAGGACCCGGACGATGATGGCCCGCATGATGCTCCGCGGTTCACCAACCATGGCCCCCAGGATGCTGCTTCTGGACCGCGTCGACTTCGAGCCCGGCTGCTACGTGTTCGATCTCGATCAACCACTGTTCCTGACCTCTGGAGACCAGATCTGGGCGGAGTGCAGTTCGGTGGTCGTACGGCGCGCGGTCACTGGAGTGCTGGAGCGACCTGCGGGCAACATGAATGCCGAGCGGTGGGCGTACAAGTTGTTGTAGTGCGGCCTGGCTGAGCCATCCGCGACCGGCAGGCTGAGTGTCTAACTGCGCTACAACGGGCACGCACATCGGCGGACGGCCACAGACAGCTGGGGACCGTTCGGGCAGGTCAGCGGCAGCGCTCCCCAAGGTCGTCCAGGTATCCAGGTTGTTCGGGACAAAGAGGCCGGGTCGATCTGTAGTGTGCGGCCATGATGAGAGAGATGGAACCGGCCGGGCCGTTGAGCGACGTTGAGGCCGAGCAGCTCCGGCAGCTGCTGAAGCGCTACCTGTCCCACGAGCTTGATCAGTGGGAGACCTGGAAGAGTGAAACGCCGTATGGGCCGGCCTACGTGATTCTGAGTCGTGCGCTGCCCGACGCGGCGCTGCCGGAGCACTTCCTCGACTTGTGAGCGTGCCACCGGCGTGCCAGATCGGGCGGTACGTGGCGCTCAGTCGTGGGCGCCGGCGGTTCGATGGCCGGGGAACCGGCAGGGTGGCCGAGCCTCAGGTCACGCTGGGTACCGAACGCCTGTCCTTGTAAAAAGGGGGTGAAGCTACCCACTTGCCGCCCCTCATCGCTGGGCTCTGATCTGGAAGGAGCGACCAGCGGGTGGGCTGCCTGCACTGGCCCTGTCACGTCAGTTCGCCACGGGCGTTGGCGGCCAAGCAGAGCAGTTCCTTGAGGCTCATCCAGCCCTCCAGGATGCCCTCAAGGCGGACCAGCGCCCCACCCTGAGCATCGGTGTCGGCGATCGCCCGCAAGTGCGATCGATCCACGCCGCATGCTGCCAACAGGGTGTTCACCTCATCCGCCGTCTGCCGCGCGGCTCTCCAGCCGGCGGCGTAGTCCACTCCCGGCAGCCATACCCATGAGTCAGGGTCGAGGCTCGCCGCCAACTCCGCACCGAAGTCGTCGTCCCCGTCCAACTGTTCTTCAACTCCCCTGGTCAAGAACCGAACCGGCTATCCATGCGCTGGCATGCCGAGGAGCCCGATACCATCGGCATCGGGTTCCGACCCACCGGACCACCCCTCTCCCGCCAAGGTTCCGGGGTGGTCCGGCACGTCTTCAGTTGTCCCTGATCAGGTCAGGTGCGATCCCGCGTCGGCTGCTCGCAGTCGAAGATCCGCCGGAACAGCTCCGCCTCGGTCAGGTCGAGCAGCGGATCGTCAACGCCGGTCTTCTCCCACCAGATCTGCCGCATGAGCAGCATCCGCTCTTCCTGAGCGAAGTCAGGCTCCGTGTACCAGGCCACCGCGTCGCGGTGCGCGGCTCGCCGGCTCGGCGAGACGGCCCGCACCGGCCAGGAGAACTGGCCGTCCAGCAGCCACCAGGTCGAGAGCCGGTCCCATCGGGCCCGCAGATGTCGGATCACTGGGCCGCCCCGGGGCCGGCGGGGTACAGGCGGACCACGGTCGGGGTCAGGCCGACGAATGCCAGGGCCCGCACCTCTCCGTGCGTCGCGAGCCGGCGCCCGATCTCCTGCTCCTCCGACGGCCCGAACAGCTCGGCGAAGTAGGCCTGCTGGTCCGGGCCGAGCGGAAGCGTCTCGACCGCGGCCAGGAGCGCGGCCATCGCCTCCGGCAGCTTCCCGAAGTGCTCGGGCTCCGCGACACCTCGAACTTCCAGGATCACCGGGAAGGGGTACAGGGAGAGCGTCTCCGGCGCATCGGGGACTCCAAGCGGCATCACTTCCCCGACACCTCCCCCGCGCGACGCGGGTGCCACCTGTGAACAGCGACCGTCTGCCCGTTCACCACGATGCTTCGGGTCAGCGCCTTGCTCAGCCCCGCGCCGCAGTAGTAGCACCGAGCCGCCGCCCCGGACGCCCGCCTGCTCATTCCACACCGCCTTCCGGGCCCACCAGGGCCCAAACAATCTTTCCGATGCCTTCGGGTCGGGGCTCGAAGCCCCATTCCCGGGACAGGGCCTCCACCAGGTACAGCCCGCGCCCGGAGACGTCGCTCAGGTCAGCGGCGCACCGGATCGCGGGCTTCTCGCTGCTCGCGTCGTGCACCTCGATCCGCAGGTGGTCGCGCACCACCTCGAACCGGACGGCGATCTCACGCCCAGGCGAAACACGCGCGTGCGTCACCGCGTTGGCCACCAGTTCACCGAGCACCAGCTGGGCGTCGTCCATGAGGACCGGGCCGCCCGGGACGTTCTGAAGGAAGTCACGCAGGTGGTTCCTGGCCACCGTGGCGGACCGCTTGTGCCGCCTGAGCCTCGCCTCGAACGCGGGTATCCCGGGGGCCGGCTTGTAGGGTTCGGAGCCGTCGGGGGGTTCTCCCGAGCTGGTCACGTGCACCGCCTCCCGATGCCCAATGGCGGCCCGAAACCCGGACGTTCCGGCCCTTTACTCCAGGCTGCCGGGAGGAAGTGCGGACTTCGTACCCAAGCTGGTTACCCAATGTGGGTAAACTCACAGTCGATCAACTTGCTTGCAGCGGCTGCTGATCGACGGCAGGAGCAGTGGTGACCGAGGCTCGCGCACCGGACCGGCTCCCAGCGGGTCTGCTGTCCAACCCGGAGATGATCGCTGCGTGTCGAGCGCGAGACTTCGCCGCCGTGTTCCGGCTGCTCAAGACGGCGGGGCTCTACCCGTCGCTCATCGCCCGCGCCTGTGACATGACACCGAGCCGGGTCGGCGAGGTCACCGCCAGAGGGACGGGCCTCAACGCACCGATCGACCCCGATCTCTTCGTCAGCCATCTGCGCGGTGCGATGCCCGGCCACTACAAAGCCGCGAACCTGCTCGGCTTCCGCCACGCGCTCGACGCAGTGACGCGGCACTTCCGACTTCTCGACCGCCTCCAACAGGACGCCGGGGGCCGCGCCCGCGACGAACTGCTCACGATCGGCGCGCGCACCGCGGAGTTCCTGGGCTGGCTGAACCAGGATCTCGGGGACTTCGACCGGGCCCTGTTCTGGTCGGACCGCGCCATGGAGTGGGCGCAGGAGGCCGGCGACGACGTGATGGCCGCCTACGTGCTCTTCCGGAAGAGCAACCAGGCCACCGCCCAGCGCAACGCCCAGAAGACCGTCAGCCTTGCCCGCGCGGCCCAGCGGTCGGTCGGGGCCACTCACCGGATCCGGGCACTGGCGGCGCAGCAGGAGGCGCAGGGCCACGCGATGATGGGCAACCCTCGCTTCGCACAGGCGAAGTTCGACGAGGCTCACGAGATCGCGGCCGCGCCGGACGATTCGCACGCCGACGACGCTCTTGATCTCGCCTACTGCACACCGACCTACATCGAGATGCAGCGCGCGAACTGTCTGATCGAACTCGGCGACCCGCACACGGCCGTGGGCATGTTCGAGGCGGAGCTCCGAGTGCTGCCGCCGGTCTATCGTAACGACCAGGGCGTCTACCTCTCCCGACTGGCGCGGGCCTACGCGGTGTCCGGTGAACCCGAGCAGGCGGTCGCCGCAGCCGACCGTGCACTGTCCATCGCCGTCGACACCGAGTCAGCGCGCGCAATGTCCGAACTATCCACCGCCGGAAAGGCCCTCCAGCGGTGGAGTGCCGTGCCCGAAGTGGCCACGTTCACCCGCCGCCTGGCGCTGATGGGCAGTGGGAGCCCTCTCGACCGCTGACGGTCCGATGGGAGAGGCTGGGCCTATGGACGCACTGATCACGGCCGCCACCTCCGCAGACGAACGCCGGCGCGGCGCCAAGATCGCCGTGCTGCCGGTCGGCAGCTTCGAGCAGCACGGCGATCATCTGCCCCTGATCACCGACACCGTCGTCGCCAGCCTGATCGCCCACCGGATCGCCACCGACTACGACCTGTTCCTCCTGCCGCCCGTCACCCTGTCCTGCTCGCACGAGCACGCCCACATGGCGGGCACCGTGAGCATCAGCGCCGCCACGCTCTACGCCATGATCAACGACACATGGAGGTCACTCCGGGCGTCCGGCGTCCCCGGCCTGCTGATCGTGAACGGGCACGGCGGGAACTACGTCCTCTCCAACGTGGTCCAGGAGGCCAACACCGAGGGCCCTCGCGTCGCCCTCTTCCCGGTCCGCGAGGACTGGCACCACGCCCGCGAGGCCGCCGCCCTGGAGAGCGGCGGCGGCGAGGACATGCACGGCGGCGAGTTGGAGGTCTCACTCCTCCTCCACGGCGCTCCCCACCTCATCCGCGAGGGCATCGAGCAGGACGACCACGACGCCCCGGAGCGCCCCCACCTCCTCACTCTGGGCATGGCCGGCTACACCGAGAACGGCATCATCGGCCGCCCGTCCCTCGGTACCGCCGAAAAGGGCGGGGCCATCCTGGAGAGCCTGTCCAAGTCGGCCGCCGGGCACCTGTCACTCATCAGAGGTAGCTGACAGCCACCGGCCATCACTCGAAGGCGTTCAGCACTCCATCGAACGCAGGAGCCCTCCCCGACAGGATCGGGGAGGGCTCTGGGCGTGGCCTCAGCGGGTCAGACCCACTCGATGGAGGACTCGATGTCCGGGGCGCTCCGGGCGGCGGGCAGGGGGGTCTTCCGGCCCCTCTGCCGGGCCTCCCGTGGGGCCGGGGCGGGCCCGCCCGGGGCGCGCGTCACACCGAGCGCGCCCAGGACGAGCTGTCGTTCACCCTCCGAGAGGCCGTGAAATACATCACACAGCTCGCCGAGCGTGTCCCCCATGCCTCTGGCTAACCCTGCTGGCCAGTGGCGTTGACGACCGTCAGCGGCAGCATCTTCTTGCCCGTCGGGCCGATTTGTATGGCCGTGTCCATCTGCGGGCACACGCCGCAGTCGAAGCACGGGGTCCAGCGGCAGTCGTCGACCTCGACCTCCTCCAGGGCGTCCTGCCAGTCCTCCCAGAGCCAGTCCTTGTCGAGGCCGCTGTCCAGGTGGTCCCAGGGCAGCACCTCCTCGTAGGTGCGCTCGCGGGTGGTGTACCAGTCGACGTCGACGCCGGTGCCGGCCAGGCCCTTCTCGGCGCAGAGCATCCAGCGGTCGTACGAGAAGTACTCGCGCCAGCCGTCGAAGCGGCCGCCGTCCTCGTAGACCGCGCGGATGATCGCGCCGACCCGGCGGTCGCCGCGCGAGAGCAGGCCCTCGACGATGCCCGGCTTGCCGTCGTGGTAGCGGTAGCCGATGTTCTTGCCGTACTTGCGGTCGCCGCGGATCGAGTCGCGCAGCTTGGCGAGGCGGGCGTCGGTGTCCTCGGCGGACAGCTGCGGGGCCCACTGGAACGGGGTGTGCGGCTTGGGCACGAACCCGCCGATGGAGACGGTGCAGCGGATGTCGTTCTGGCCGGTGACCTCGCGGCCCTTCTGGATGACGTTCTTCGCCATCTCGCCGATCTGGAGCACGTCCTCGTCGGTCTCGGTGGGCAGGCCGCACATGAAGTACAGCTTCACCTGGCGCCAGCCGTTGCCGTAGGCGGTGGCGACGGTGCGGATCAGGTCCTCCTCCGACACCATCTTGTTGATCACCTTGCGCATGCGCTCGCTGCCGCCCTCGGGGGCGAAGGTGAGGCCCGAGCGGCGCCCGTTGCGGGACAGCTCGTTGGCGAGGTCGATGTTGAAGGCGTCGACGCGGGTGGACGGCAGCGACAGGCCGATCTTGTCCTCGGTGTAGCGGTCCGCGAGGCCCTTGGCGATGTCACCGATCTCGGTGTGGTCGGCGCTGGACAGCGACAGCAGGCCGACCTCCTCGAAGCCGGTCGCCTTCAGCCCGCGCTCCACCATCTCGCCGATGCCGGTGATGCTTCGCTCCCGCACGGGGCGCGTGATCATGCCGGCCTGGCAGAAGCGGCAGCCGCGGGTGCAGCCGCGGAAGATCTCCACGGACATCCGCTCGTGCACCGTCTCGGCGAGCGGGACCAGCGGCTGCTTCGGGTACGGCCACTCGTCGAGGTCCATCACGGTGTGCTTGGACACCCGCCACGGCACGCCCGGGGCGTTCGGCACGACGCGGCCGATCCGGCCGTCGGCCAGGTACTCCACGTCGTAGAACTTCGGGACGTACACCCCGCCGGTGCGGGCCAGGCGCAGCAGCAGTTCGTCCCGGCCGCCGGGGCGGCCCTCGGCCTTCCAGGCGCGGATGATCTCCGTGATGTCGAGGACGGCCTGCTCGCCGTCGCCGACCACGGCGCAGTCGATGAAGTCCGCGATCGGCTCCGGGTTGAAGGCCGCGTGGCCGCCGGCGAGGACGATCGGGTCGTCGTCGGTGCGTTCCCGGGACTCCAGCGGGATGCCCGCCAGGTCGAGCGCGGTCAGCATGTTGGTGTAGCCGAGCTCGGTGGAGAAGGACAGCCCGAACACGTCGAAGGCCTTCACCGGGCGGTGGGCGTCCACGGTGAACTGCGGGACGCCGTGCTCGCGCATCAGCGCTTCGAGGTCCGGCCAGACGCTGTAGGTGCGCTCGGCGAGGACGCCCTCGCGCTCGTTGAGCACCTCGTACAGGATCATGACGCCCTGGTTGGGCAGGCCCACCTCGTAGGCGTCGGGGTACATCAGTGCCCAACGGACGTCGCAGGCGTCCCAGTCCTTGACGGTCGAGTTCAGCTCGCCGCCGACGTACTGGATCGGCTTCTGGACGTGCGGGAGGAGGGCCTCCAGGCGTGGGAAGACCGATTCGACAGTCATGTACTAGGAACCCTTACGACGTGATTCGGTGCCGCGGTCCGGCACGGGAGGGGTGACCCTCAAGGGTAGCCCAATCCGGGGAACGGGCTGTCTGCCCCGGATCACGGGCCGTCCGCGCTCCGGCGCGCCCCCGGACGGCCGCGGCCTTCCCGTTCCCGCCGGTGTCCGCCACCGGTCCTGGCCGTCCGCCCGCACCCGCTGGTGCCCGCCCCGGCACGCGCGGTGCGCGCCCGACGGCCGGTGCAGTCCGCCGTTGACACGCCCGGACGGGCCGTGCGGTACTGACAGGGCTCCGCCAAAGAGATCTGCACCCCTTCCGGACAAGGAAGTTGAGTCGTACGCTCGGCCCTCGCCGGTTTTTCCGGCCGGCGTTCCTCTCCCTCCCACGGGCCGCCCCGGTACGGCCCCGTCCGTCTCCGCCAGGCCCCGCCCCGGCCCCGCGCGGCCGCCGTCCCGGCCCGCGGATGCCACGCCCCGCCCCTTCACCCGTCCCCGTCCCCCCGCCCGCACGCCGTGCCCGGCGGCGCACCCGCACGCCCGCGCCCCGGCGGCCGTACGACCGGCGCAAGGAGAACCATGACCGACACCGGTCGGAGGATCCGCCCGCTCCGGACCCTCGACACCCGGCCGGCCCGCTACCCCACTCCGGCCCAGGCGGAGTCCGCCGCACGGCGGCTCGCCCTGCGGCACCCGGACCGCTGCCGGCTGCGCGAGGTGGGCCGCTCCCGGGCCGGACGCCCACTGCTGCTGCTCTCCGTGGACCGCGGGCCGCGCGCCGTGCTGGTGGTCGGCGGCCCGCACCCCAACGAGCCGGTCGGCACCGCCGGGGCCGTCCGGCTCGCCGAGGTGCTGCTGGACCACCCCGCCCGCCCCGGGCTCTCCTGGCACCTGCTGCTCTGCCTCGACCCGGACGGCGCCGCGCTCAACTCCGGCTGGCTGGACGGCCCGCTCACCATGCGGCGCCACTACGAGCACTTCTTCCGCCCCTCCTTCGAGGAGCAGCCCGAGCTGCTGCCCGCCCCCGGCTCCGGCCGCCCGCCGATGCCGGAGAGCGTGGCGCTGACCGGGCTGATCGACGAGCTGCGCCCCTTCCTCCAGTGCTCGTTGCACGGGGTGGACTTCGGCGGCGCGTTCGCCCAGCTCACGCGTCCCGTCCTGGGGCTGGCCGGGCGCTTCGCCCGCTCCGCGCAGCGGGCCGGCGTCCCGCTCGACGTGGACTCCTACGACGCGATCGGCTGGGCCAGCCCGGACCCTGGCACCTATCTGATGCCGGCCCCGGGCACCGGGGGCTCCCTGGCCCTGCCGGACGAGCCCGAGCTGTCCACCTGGTCGTACGCGGCCCGGTACGGCGCGGTCACCGCGGTGCTGGAGGTCCCGATGTGGGCCGTGGACGCGGTCGGTGACGCCCGCCCCCACCCGGCCGGCCGGCGGGCCCTCGCGGATGCCGCCCGCGACCTCACGCTGGGCGCCGAGGAGCTCGCCGGACTGCTCCCGGGCGTCCCGGCGCACGGCCACGAGGCGTACGGCCACGAGGCGTACGGCGCGCTGCTGCGCACCGCGGAGTCCAGTCTGGCGGTCGCCCCGCGGGTGGCCGAGGAGTGGCTGGAGCGCTGGGGCGCCGAGCCGCTCACGACCTCCCGGGTGACCACCGCCGGGCTGGTCGCGGCGCGGGTGCCGCTGCGGGTGGCGTCGGTCCTGCTGCGGCTGCTGGCCGACGCCCGCGGCCCGGCCGCCGAGGCCGCCCGCGAGCGCGCCCGCGCGGTCGTCGCCGACAGCCTCGACCGGTTGCGCCGGCACTTCGGCGTCCGCTGGGTCCCGGTCCAGGAGCAGCTCGCGCACCAGACCCGCGCCGTCCTCGCCACCGCCGACTGCCTGCTCTGACCGGGCCCGACCGGACGAAGGCCGACAACCGTCAGCAGGACGGGAGTCGGCGAACACTTCGACCGGCCCGGCGGGCGCCGACCGGCCCGGGAACGGCGGCAAGGTCGGCCCGGCAACGGCGGCGGGGCCGGCCCGGGAGATCCCGGACCGGCCCCGCCGCACCGCGCCGCGCGCTCAGGCCGCTATCGGCCGCTGGCTCCGCACCGCCTGGAGCAGCCCGATGGCGATCCAGTTCGCGAACATCGAGGAGCCGCCGTACGAGACGAACGGCAGCGGGATGCCCGCGACCGGCATGATGCCCAGGCACATCCCTATGTTCTCGAAGGCCTGGAAGGACAGCCAGGCGATGACCCCGGCCGCGACGATCGTGCCGTACAGGTCGGTCGCCTGCCGGGCGATCCGGCAGGCCCGCCAGAGGACCACCCCGACCAGCGCGATGATCGCCAGCGCGCCGATGAAGCCCAGTTCCTCACCGGCCACGGTGAACACGAAGTCGGTCTGCTGCTCCGGCACGAACTGTCCGACGGTCTGGGTGCCGTGGAACAGCCCCTTGCCGGTCAGCCCGCCCGAGCCGATCGCGATCCGGGCCTGCGCGGTGTTGTAGCCGACGCCGTTCGGGTCGAGCTGCGGGTTGGCGAAGGCGGCGAAGCGGTCGATCTGGTACTGGCTCAGCAGCCCGAACTTCCAGATCGCCACGCACCCGGCGGTGCCCGCGACCAGCAGCCCGAGCACCCAGCGGTTGGCCGCGCCGGAGCCGAGCAGGATGCCCAGCACGATCGCGGCCATCACCATGACCGAGCCGGCGTCCGGCATCAGCAGCACTATGCCCATCGGCAGCCCGGCCCAGATCAGCCCCCGGAACACCGCCCGGTGCGAGGGGAACTCCCGCTCCCCCGCGTCCACCTGGTCGGACAGCACGACCGCCATCGCCAGCACGATCGAGAGCTTCGCGAACTCGGCGGGCTGGATCGAGAAGCCGCCGCCGAGCTGGATCCACGAGTGCGCGCCGTTGATGGTCGAGCCCAGCGGGCTGAGCGTGGCCAGCAGCATCAGGATCACGCCGACGTACAGGAACGGCACGATCGTGCGGAAGCGCCGGCTCCCTATCGCTATCACCACGGAGCACAGCACCAGCCCGACCACGAAGTTGGTCAGGTGCCGGTACAGGAAGTACTGCGGGTCCCCGTGGGTCAGCGAGTCGCGTCCGCGGGTGGCCGACCAGACCAGCAGCGAGCTGCCGGCCGACAGGGCCAGCGCGGCCACCAGCAGTATCCAGTCCAGCCGCCAGAGCGGGGAGTCCTTGGCCAGGGCCTTGGAGACCCCGCGGCGCTGCGGGGCCAGCCGCAGCTGCCGGTACGAGCCGTAGGAGGTCATGCCCGTCCCCTTCCCGGTCCGCGCGAGGGTTCGAGCGCGGCGTCGGCCGCGGTGTACGACGCCGGGCGGTCGGCCGGCGGCGTCTCGTCGAGGAAGGCCGAGGCCGGGGCCGGCTGCGCCGCGGCCGTGTCGAGCAGCGCCGGGGCCGGCACGGCGGCCTGGGCCTGCGCCGGAGCCTGGGCCTGGGCCTGGGCGCCCGGCGCCTGGTCGACGCCGTAGGCGACCGGCTTGATGATCGCGGTGCCGTCCGGGTTGAACTTCGGCAGCTCGGCCTGCGGCGCAGGCAGCAGCGCCTTGCCGTTGTCGATGGCGCCCTTGTCGTCGACGCCGTACAGCGCCTGGTAGATCCGGCGGATGGCGTCACCGGAACCGCCGGAGCCGGTGCCGCCCTGGCTGATCGTCATGACGACCGCGTAGTCCTTGCTGTACGTGGTCAGCCAGGAGGTGGTCTGCTTGCCCTCGACCTCGGCGGTGCCGGTCTTGGCGTGCAGCGTGATCTTGTCCTGCGGCCAGCCGTTGAACTTCCAGGCGGCGGTACCGGTCTTGATGACGCTCTCGGTGGCCTGGTCGATGTAGCTGAGCAGCTTCTGGTCGCCGGGGAACTTGGCGTCCTCGTGCGGG
This sequence comes from Kitasatospora sp. NPDC036755, assembly GCF_040636595.1. NCBI lineage: Bacteria > Bacillati > Actinomycetota > Actinomycetes > Kitasatosporales > Streptomycetaceae > Kitasatospora > Kitasatospora sp. NPDC036755. The sequence continues at coordinate 17,855 of NZ_JBEZUT010000033.1, read as the reverse complement.
GGGATCTCGCGGACGAGGTCGCCGCCGGGGCTTATCACGGCCTTGGCGACGGTCGGCCGGTAGAAGGTGCCGCCGTTGGCCAGCGCCGAGTAGATCCGGGCCATCTGGACCGGGGTGACGAGGGTGTCGCCCTGGCCGATCGCGAAGTTGACGGCGTCACCGGCGCGCATCTGGTAGCCGTCGACGCAGTTCTCCCGGGCGATCTGGTCGGAGTAGCTGTTGCCGCCCTTCTGCCCCTGCGCGCACCAGGCGTCCTTGTTGTTGTCGTAGAAGGACTGCTTCCACTGCCGGTCGGGCACCCGGCCGGGCACCTCGGAGGGCAGGTCGATGCCGGTCTTGGCGCCGAGGCCGAACTCGTGGGCGGTCTTGAAGAACCAGTCGCCCGGGTCCTTCTTGGGCTTGATGCCGCCGTCCTTCAGCCACTGGTCGTACGCCAGGCCGTAGAAGACGGTGTCGCAGGAGACCTCCAGCGCCTTCTCCAGGGAGATCTGGCCGAAGTTCTCGCTCTCGAAGTTCTTGAACTCGCGGCCGCCGATGGTCATGCTCTTCGGGCAGTCGTAGCGGCCGTCCAGCGAGTAGCCGGCCTGCACGGCGGCGGTGGTGGAGATGACCTTGAAGGTCGAACCGGGGGCGGACTGGCCCTGTATGGCCCGGTTGAGCAGCGGGAAGTTGGACTCCTTGCTGGTCAGCGACTGGTAGTCCTTGCCGCTGATGCCGCCCACCCAGAGGTTGGGGTCGTAGGTGGGGGCGCTCGCCATCGCGACGATCCGCCCGGTGTGCACGTCCATCACCACGGCGGCGCCGGAGTCGGCCTCGTAGTTGCGGTTGGTGACCTTGTCGAAGGTGTTCCGGGCGTCGTTCATGGCCTGCGCCAGGTTGTCCTCGACGACCTTCTGCACCCGGGCGTCGATGCTGGTGACCAGGTTGTCGCCGGTCTGCGGGGCGACGGTGCCGGCGTTGCCGATCACCCGGCCGAGGTTGTCCACCTCCAGCTTGGTGATGCCCGCGGTGCCGCGCAGGTCGCGGTCGTACACCGACTCCAGGCCGGCCCGCCCGATCTGGTCGGCCGGCAGGTAGCGGTCCAGGCCGCTCTTGCCGGCGGTCTTGCTGACCTCCTCGTCGGTGACCGGCGAGAGGTAGCCGAGCACCTGGGCCATGTTGGCGCCCTCGGCGCCGGTGTAGCGGCGCACGGCGGTGGGCTGCGCGGTGACCCCGGGGAAGTCCTCGCGGCGCTCCATTATCTGCATCGCCTGCTGGGTGGTCGCTTCCTTGGTGACCGGGATCGGCTGGTACGGCGAACCGTTCCAGCAGGGCTGCGGGGTCTTGGCGTCGCAGAGCCGGACCTTCTCCTGCACGTCCTTGGCGGGCATCCCCAGTACCTCGGCCAGCCGGGCCAGCACGGCCTTGCCGCCGTCCTTCTGCTGGAGCAGCGAGGTGCGGCTGACCGAGACGACCAGCCGGGTCTCGTTGCCGGCCAGCACCCGCCCGGAGGCGTCCAGGATCTCGCCGCGGACGGCCGGTTCGACCACCTCGCGGATGTGGTTGCCGGTCGCCTTCGCGGTGTACTCCTTGGCGTTGCGGATCTGCAGGTACCACAGCCGCCCGCCGAGGGTGGCGAGCAGCGACAGCACCAGGATCTGCAGCACCACCAGACGGATCGTCACCCGTCGGGTGCGTCCGGTCTCGGGGATGTTGCTCACGTCTCGTGCGCTCCAGGATGCGGGGAGGTCGGGTGGTCGGGGCCGGGCCGGTTACGGGCGGCGGGCGAAGCCGGGCACGCGCCGCTTCTTGTACGACGGGCCGGACGAGGCGTCGCGGGTGGTGCGGTAGCGGGACAGCGTGCCGAGGCCGGAGCCGCCCTCGTCGTCGTCCGCGGCGGCCACCGGGTCGCGGCCGAATCGGCGGCCGAGGTACATCACCAGCGGCACCACGAAGGGCGCCAGCAGCAGGTCGTAGAGCAGGGCGCTGATCACCAGTCCGCCGAGGCCGACGTGCCGGGCCGCGGTGTCGCCGACCAGGGCGCCGACCATCGCGTAGAGCAGGGTGGAGGCGATCGCGGCGGCGCCGACGACGACGAGCGAGCCGGCCACGGAGCGCTGGCGGCCGTGGTCGGGGCGCAGCAGTCCGGCGGCGTAGCCCATCAGGCAGAGCACCAGCGCGTAGCGGCCGATGGCGTGGTCGGAGGGCGGCGCGAGGTCGGCGAGCAGGCCTCCGGCGAAGCCGACCAGGCAGCCGCCGGTGGGCCCGTAGACCATGGCCAGGCCGACCACGACGAGCAGCAGTATGTCCGGGGTGGCTCCCGGGAGCTGGAGCCGGCCGAACACGCTGACCTGGAGGATCAGGCCGAACAGGACGAGGCCGGCGGAGACGGGGATGCGGGCGAGGCGCATGGCTCAGTTCCCCCCAGTGGGCTTGGCGGGCGGGGCGGCGGGCGCGACGGCCGGGACCTGGCCGGGCGCGGTGGCCGGACCGGGCGCGGTGGCGGGCTGGCCCGCGGCGGGCGCCGGCGGCAGGATGGCGTCGCGCGGGTCGGTGCGCGGCGGCACGACCACCACGCCGACCAGGTCCAGCCGGGTGAACTGGACGAAGGGCTCGACCAGGACGGTCTTGGTCAGCTGGCCGGCGTTGGCCTGGACCTCGACGACCTTGCCGACCGGGACGCCGGGCACGAACGGGCGGCCGCTCTGCGAGCCGAAGGTGACCAGCCGGTCGCCGGCCTTGACCTGGGCCTTGCCGTTGAGCAGGGAGACCTTCATCGGGCTGTCGCCGCCGCCGGAGGCGAAGCCGATCTCGTCGCTGCCCTCCAGCCGGGTGCCGGCGGAGAAGCCTGGGTCGGAGGCGAGCAGCACGGTGGCGGTGGTGGGGGCGACGGTGGTGATCCGGCCGACCAGGCCCTGACCGTTGATCACCGTCATGTCGCGGGTGAGGCCGTCGTCGCTGCCGGCGTCGATGGTGATGGTCCAGGAGAAGCCCTGGGCCGGGCCGATCGCGATGACCTGGGCGGCCTTGACGGTGTAGCCGCCGGATCCGGCGGTGCGCAGCAGTTCGTCCAGCTGCTTGGTGCGGCCGGTCGCCATGTCGGAGGAGGCGAGCTTCTGCCGCAGCTCGGTGTTCTCGCGGGCGAGCTGGTCGGTGCGGCCGCTGTCGGTGGCCGCGTCGCGGAAGGCGCGGACGGTGTCGGCGACCGGGTCGACGACGGTGGCGGCTCCGCGTTCGACCGGTCCGAGGACACTGGCGGCGGCGTGCCGGGCCGGGCCGAGCGGGGAGTCCTCACCGCCCTTGATGTCCACGGTGATCAGCGCGAAGGCGACGGCCACCAGCAGGATCAGCAGCAGCCGGCTCTCTCGTGTGTCCCTCACGGTGCTGGTACTGCCCCTTCGTACCCGGCCGCCGCCCGGGGCTGTGGGGCCCGGGCGGCGGCCCGTTCAGTCGAGTGTCGGATGTGGCGCGTGGTACCGGTGGTGCGGCGATCTGTCAACGACGCGGTGAGGCGTCGAGTACCTGCTGGAGTGCCTCGAACTCCTCGACGCACTTGCCCGAGCCGAGTGCGACGGAGTCCAGCGGGTTCTCCGCGATGTGGATCGGCATGCCGGTCTCGCGGCGCAGCCGCTCGTCCAGGCCGCGCAGCAGGGCGCCGCCGCCGGTGAGCACGATGCCCCGGTCCATGACGTCGCCGGCCAGCTCGGGCGGGCACTGGTCGAGGGTGGTCTTGACCGCGTCGATGATCGCGTTGACCGGCTCGTCGATGGCCTCGCGGACCTCGGCGGCGGAGATGACCACGGTCTTGGGCAGGCCGCTGACGAGGTCGCGGCCACGGATCTCGGCGTGCTCGTCCTTCTCGCCCTCCAGGCCGAAGGCGCTGCCGATGCTCATCTTGATCTGTTCGGCGCTGCGCTCGCCGAGGAGCAGCGAGTACTCCTTCTTGATGTGCTGGACGATCGCGTTGTCCAGCTCGTCGCCGGCCACCCGGATGGACTGGGCGGTGACGATGCCGCCGAGGGAGATCACGGCGACCTCGGTGGTGCCGCCGCCGATGTCGACGACCATGTTGCCGGTGGCCTCGTGGACGGGCAGGCCGGCGCCGATCGCGGCGGCCATCGGTTCCTCGATGATGTGCACCTGGCGGGCGCCGGCCTGGGAGGAGGCCTCGATGACGGCGCGGCGCTCGACGCCGGTGATGCCGGAGGGCACGCAGACCACGACGCGGGGGCGGGCCAGGTAGCGGCGGCGGTGGATCTTGAGGATGAAGTAGCGCAGCATCCGCTCGGTGATCTCGAAGTCGGCGATCACGCCGTCCTTGAGCGGGCGGATGGCGACGATGTTGCCCGGGGTGCGGCCGATCATCTTCTTGGCCTCGGCGCCGACGGCCAGGATTCCGCCGGTGTTGGTGTTCACCGCGACGACGGACGGCTCGTTCAGAACGATGCCCTTGCCCCTGACGTACACCAGCGTATTGGCTGTTCCGAGGTCGATCGCCAAGTCGCGGCCGATGAACGACAGGTTGCTCGCCATGGGGTGTGGGTGCCTTCCCGGGCTCGGAGTTCATGGGGGGGTGGACGAATGCGTGCGCCCACGCTCGGGCGGAGACCAGCTGAGCTGCCTTACCGGGCCCTTGAGTCGCGTCCATCGTAGTCACGCCGCACGGTACGGACGTCGACGTGGGGCATACCGTCCATTGTCCGGGGCGTGATCGCATCTCCGAGGATTGGGACGCCGTGTCGGCGCCGCCAGTTCCCTATTTCACGATAAGAATGCCCCGGCCGGGCCAATGGTCCCGACCGGGGCGGTACGAACGTCCCCCCGGGCGTGTCGCCCGGGTCCTGCTCGCCGGATCAGGCGTGCGCGGGGAAGAAGATCTTGATCTCGCGCTCGGCCGACTCCGGCGAGTCGGAGGCGTGGATCAGGTTCTCGCGGGTGATCGTCGCGTAGTCGCCGCGGATGGTGCCGGCCCCGGCCTCCAGCGGGTTGGTGGCGCCGGCCAGCATGCGGATGCCCTTGACGACCTCCTCGCCCTCGACGATCAGCGCGATCGACGGGCCGGAGGTCATGAACTCCAGCAGCGGCTCGTAGAACGGGCGGCCCACGTGCTCCGCGTAGTGCTGCTCCAGCGTCGCCCGGTCGAAGGTGCGCAGCTCGATGGCGGCGAACCGCCAGCCGGCCTTGCGCTCGATGCGGCTGATGATCTCGCCGGCCAGGCCGCGGCGGACGGCGTCGGGCTTGAGCAGGACGAGAGTGCGCTGGGACACGGTGCGTCTCCTGGGGATTCGGTTCGGCAGACAGTCGGGTCGACAAGCGGTGCCGACAGGGCAGAGATTACCTTGCGTACACGGCGTGTCGGTCGGCCGGTCCGGGCCTCAGACCTGTACTGCGGCGGCCTCGGCGGCGGCCCTGGCGGCCTTGAAGTCGTCCACCTTGCGGCCGTAGTGCACCGAGCACCACCACAGGCCGGCGAAGACCACGCCGAGGCCGAACATGGTCGGCAGGACGAAGCCGGCGGCGATCAGACCGATCTGCAGCGCCCAGCCGATCTGCACCGCGCCGGGGCGGTTGATCATGCCGCAGAGCAGGATGCACAGGGCCATCGCGATGCCGCTGACCGTCCAGATCTCCGCGTTGGAGACGTCGGAGAGCCGCATCGCGACCAGCGCCGCGAACATGATCAGCAACGCCTCGCCGATCAGCGTCGAGGAGCAGAGCGTCCTCATGTCACTTCCTCCCGAGCAGCAGGCGGGCCTCGCCCACCGTGATGACCGAACCGGTGACCAGCACCCCGGCGCCGCCGAGGTCGCCCTCCTCCTCGGCGAGGGTGACGGCGGCGGCGATGGCGTCGTCGAGCCGGGGCTCGACCTGGACGCGGTCCGCGCCGAAGACCTCGACGGCCAGGGCGGCGAGCGCGTCGACGTCCATCGCGCGGTGGGTGGAGTTCCGGGTGATGACGACCTCGGCCAGGATCGGCTCGAAGGCCTCCAGCACGCCGGCCACGTCCTTGTCCCCGGAGGTGCCGATCACGCCGACGAGCCGGGTGAAGCCGAAGGACTCGGTGAGCGCGGCCACGGTGGCGCGGGCGCCGTGCGGGTTGTGCGCGGCGTCCAGGACGATCGTGGGGCTGCGGCGGACGACCTCCAGGCGGCCCGGCGAGGAGACGCCGGAGAAGGCCTGGCGGATCTTCTCCACGTCCAGCTGCCCGCCGCGCGCGCCGCCGACGCCGAAGAAGGCCTCGACCGCGGCCAGGGCGAGCGCCGCGTTGTGCGCCTGGTACTCGCCGTGCAGCGGGATGAAGACGTCCTCGTACTCCTCGCCGCCGAGTCCGCGCAGCGTCACCAGCTGGCCGCCGACGGCGAGTTCGCGGCGGATGACGCCGAACTCCATGCCCTCGCGGGCGACCGTGGCGTCCACCTCGACGGCGCGGCGCAGGATGGTCTGGGCGGCGTCCAGCTGCTGCTGGGCGACGACCGCCACGGCGCCGGACTTGATGATCCCGGACTTCTCGACCGCGATCTCGCCGGTGGTCCCGCCGAGCTTGTCGGTGTGGTCCAGCCCGATCGGGGTGATCACCGAGACGGCGGCGTCGATGACGTTGGTGGCGTCCCAGGAGCCGCCCATGCCGACCTCGACCACGGCGACGTCCACCGGGGCGTCGGCGAAGGCCGCGTAGGCCATGCCGGTCAGCACCTCGAAGAAGGACATCGGCACCGGCTGCGCCGCGTCGACCATCCGCACGTAGGGCTCGATGTCGCGGTAGACCTCGACGAAGCGCTCGGGGGTGATCGGGGCGCCGTCCAGGCTGATCCGCTCGGTCACGGACTCCACGTGCGGGCTGGTGTAGCGGCCGGTGCGCAGCTCGAAGGTGTTGAGCAGCTGCTCGATCATCCGGGCGGTGGAGGTCTTGCCGTTGGTGCCGGTGATGTGGATGGAGGGGAAGGACCGCTGGGGCTGGCCCAGGATGTCCATCAGGGCCTCGATCCGGTCGAGCGAGGGCTCCAGCTTGTTCTCCGGCCAGCGGTTGGAGAGCTCCACCTCGACGTCGCGCAGGGCGTCGCCGGTGCCGCCGTCGGCGGGGCGGATGGTGTACGGGTTCGGGTCGGCCTTGTCGCTCACGACCACAGTCTACGGAGCTTCGGCGGGTCCTCTTCACAGGGTGAGAACGACCACTTTGCCCGTTCTTTCCCATGATCATCTAGTTTCGCCCCTTTACTATTGATTTAGCGATCTGAACCGCAATGAAGCATCGATTCGCAGCCGATAGGAGTCATCAACCTTTGATCACGAGGAGCACTGCGCCATGCCCGACGCCCTGCACGAATGGATCGTGCTCCGCCAGGACGCCGTCGTCCTCGTCGCCGGACTGATCTCCCTGGCACTCGTCGGCTACATGGCCCTCGTCTTCGGACGCTTCCTCGTGTACTGGGCCGGCTCCCGGCACGCCTTCCGGCACAGCCGCCCCGCCGAGCCCGGCGACCCCGCCTCCTTCCAGTGGCACCTGGTGATCCCCTGCCGCGACGAGGAGGCCGTGGTCACCCAGACCCTGGACGGGCTGCGCGCCGGCGCGCCCGAGGCCCACCTCTGGGTGATCGACGACGACAGCGAGGACGCCACCCGCGAACTCGTGCTCGCCGCCGCGGCCCACGACCCGCGGATCCACCTGGTCCAGCGCCGCCGCCCGCACGCCCGGATCGGCAAGGGCGCCGCCCTCAACGCCGCCTACCGGGAGATCTCCGCCTGGCTGCCCGAGGGCACCGACCGCGCCCGGGTGGTGATCGGCGTGGTCGACGCCGACGGGCAGCTCGACCCCGGCACCCTCGCCCAGGTCTGCAACGCCAAGGCGCTCGGCCGCCCCGACACCGGCGCCGTCCAGATCGGCGTCCGGATGCGCAACGCCGACGACGAGCTCCCGCTGCCCGGCCGCGGCCGGGCAGCCAACGCCCTGGCCCGCGCCCTGGTGCGGATGCAGGACGTCGAGTTCCAGGCCACCAACACCGGCATGCAGCTGCTGCGCCGCCGCACCGGCAGCGTCGGCCTCGGCGGCAACGGCCAGTTCGTCCGGCTCACCGCCCTCGACTCGCTGACCGCCGAGGAGGGCCGGGCCGGCCGCCCCTGGCCCGAGCGCGCCCTGCTGGAGGACTACGAGTCCGGCCTCGACCTGCGCCTGGCCGGCTGGCGGCTCACCCACGTCACCGAGGTCCAGGTCTCCCAGGAGGGACTGATCTCGCTGCGCCGCTTCCTCACCCAGCGCACCCGCTGGGCCCAGGGCAACATGCAGTGCCTGCGCTACACCGGCCGGGTGCTGCGCTCGCCGCACTACACCCCCTTCGGCAAGGCCGAGGTGGTGTACACCTTCCTCCAGCCGGTGGTCTGCGTGCTGCTGGTGCTGCTCTTCCCCGTCTCGCTCGGGATCACCGGCGCCGGTCTGGTGCTCTTCCCGGAGGAGACCGCCGAGTTCCAGCTCAGGTTCGGTCCGTGGATGCTCCTCGTCCTCGTGCTCGCCACGCTGCCGATGGTGTACTGGGGCTTCGCCTACCGCAGGACCGTCCACCCCGACCGCGGCCGGCTCACCGGCCTGCTCTGGGGCCTCCTGGTCTGGCTCTACGCCTACCACCTGTTCGTGGTCGCCACCCGGGCCACCGTCCGGATGCTGCTCGGCCGCAACGGCTGGGCCAAGACCCGCCGCAACGCCGAGAAGGTCGCCCTCGGCGCCCCCACCGCGCTCGAGTCCTGAGCCCCCCACACCTCCTCTCCGCCCCACCTCCCGACCGGAGTCCCGCATGAGCACGTGCCTGCCCCCGTCCAGCGTCGCCGTCGTCCTCGGCACCCGCCCCGAGCTCGTCAAGCTCGCCCCGCTGATCCACGAACTCGGCGACGCCACCCGGCTGGTGCACACCGGCCAGCACTGGGACGAGGCGATGTCCGGCCGCTTCCTGCGCGACCTCGACCTGCCCGAGCCCGAGCTGCTCACCGGTGTCGGCGGCCGCCCCCGGGCCGGCCAGATCGCCCAGTCGCTGGGCCAGCTGGACGCCGCCTTCGCCGAGGACCGGCCCGTCGCCGTGGTCGTCCAGGGCGACACCAACGCCACCCTGGCCGGGGCGCTGGCCGCCAACGCCCGGGAGATCCCGCTGGTCCACGTCGAGGCCGGGCTGCGCAGCTTCGACCGGGCGATGCCCGAGGAGCACAACCGGGTGATGGTCGACCACGTCTCCGACCTGCTCTGCGCCGCCACCGGCGAGAACGTCGCCAACCTGCGCGCCGAGTCGCTGGCCGAGGAGCGGATCGAGCTCACCGGCAACACCGTCGTCGAGGTGGTCCGCCGTCAGCTGCCGGACGGGGCCGCCCGCGCCGCGCTGCTCGCCGCGCACGGCCTGCGCCCGGACGGCTACGTGCTGGCCACCGTGCACCGCCCGGAGAACACCGACACCGCCGAGGCGCTCGGCGCGGTGCTCGCCGAACTGGACCGGATCGCCCGGGCCGGCACCCCCGTACTGTTCCCGATGCACCCGCGCACCCGGGCCGCCGTCGAGCGCTTCGGCCTGGACGGCCTGCTGGAGCGGCTGGCCGTCACCGGCCCGGTCGGCTACGGCGACTTCCTGGGCCTGGCGAGCCACGCCGCGCTGCTGGTCTCCGACTCCGGCGGCGTGCAGGAGGAGTGCACCGTGCTCGGCCGCCCGCTGCTGGTGGTACGCCGCTCCACCGAGCGCCCGGAGGCGATGGCGTCCGGCTTCGCCGCGCTGGTGCGGCCCGGCGAGGAGCTGGGCACCCTGGCCCGCGCCTGGCTCTCCGACACCCCCGAGCGGCTCGCCCGGCTCGCGGCCACCCCGAGCCCCTACGGCGACGGCCTGGCCTCGGCGCGGATCGCCGCGCTCACCGCGGCGATCGCCGGCTCCGAGGCGGCCGAAGGCGTGCCGCTGGCCGCCTAGGCGCCCCGAGGGCCTCTTGACAGCAGAATTGGTCTACTCCACCTTGTGAGGCAAGTCTCCGTTCCCGACCGGGACTTGAGTTGTCGGTAGCTCCCGCAAGCGCACCATCGACACCCCGGACGGCGTTCCTCCCCCACGAGGCGCCGCCGGGCCTCCCCCACTGGAGATGGAGTCATGCCACCTGCCCGACACCGGCGCACCCGCGCCGTCCATTCGCTGCTCGCCGGCGCGAGCGCCGTCGCCGTCGGCCTGAGCGGACTCGTGCTCGCCGGCGGCACCGGCGCCCACGCGGCCGACACCGACCTGATCGTCAACGGCGGCTTCGAGACCGGGAACCTGTCCGGCTGGACCTGTTCGAGCGGCACCGTCCAGACCACCACCGCCCACTCCGGCACGTACGCCCTGCAGTCCACCCCGATCGGGAGCGACACCGGCGAGTGCAGCCAGACCGTCCAGGTGAAGCCCTCCTCCGCGTACACCCTGAGCTCCTGGGTCCAGGGCTCGTACGTCTACCTGGGCGCCCGCGGCACCGGCGGCACCGATCCGAGCACCTGGACCCCCGGCGGCACCGGCTGGGCCCAGCTGAGCACGAGCTTCACCACCGGCCCGAACACCACCAGCGTCACCGTCTACCTGCACGGCTGGTACGGCCAGCCCGCCTTCGCCGCCGACGACGTCTCGCTGCTCGGCCCCGGCGGACCGCAGCCCTCCCCCAGCCCGACGGCTACCGCCACCGCCTCGCCGAGCCCCACGGCCACGGCCACGGCCACCGGCAGCCCCACTCCCACCGCCACCTCCACCGGCAAGCCGCCGGACCTGCCCAAGCACATCCTCACCGGCTACTGGCAGAACTTCGACAACGGCGCCACCGTCCAGCGGATCAGCGACGTCCCGGCCGCCTACGACATCATCGCGGTCTCCTTCGCGGACGCCACCGCCACCCGCGGCGGACTGAGCTTCACCCTCGACCCCGCCCTCTCCTCCCGTCTCGGCGGCTACACCGACGCCCAGTTCAAGGCCGACATCGCGGCCAAGCGGGCGGCCGGGAAGCGGGTGGTGCTCTCCATCGGCGGGCAGAACGGCACGGTCTGGGTGGGCGATTCCGCCTCCGCCGCGACGTTCACCAGCACCGCCTGGGCCCTGATGCAGAGCTACGGCTTCGACGGGATCGACATCGACCTGGAGAACGGCATCAGTTCCACCTACATGGGCCAGGCGCTGCACGCCCTGGCGGCGAAGGCGGGGAGCGGATTCATCCTCACCATGGCGCCGCAGACGATCGACATGCAGTCGACCGGCATGGAGTACTTCAAGCTGGCGCTGAACGTGAAGGACATCCTCACCATCGTCAACATGCAGTACTACAACTCCGGTGCGATGAACGGCTGCGACGGGAACGTCTACTCCCAGGGCACCGAGAACTTCCTCACCGCGCTGGCCTGCATCCAGCTCAAGGGCGGGCTGCGGCCCGACCAGGTGGGCCTCGGGGTGCCGGCCTCCACCAGCGCCGCGGGCGGCGGGTACCTCGCCGCCGCCACCGTCAACGCCGCGCTGGACTGCCTGGCCTCCGGCACCAACTGCGGCAGTTACAAGCCGGACACCACCTGGCCGGGCATCGGCGGCGCGATGACCTGGTCGACCAACTGGGACGCCAAGGCGGGTGGTCCGGTCGCCGGCACCATCGGTTCGCACCTGCGCGCCATGCCGTAACCGGCGCGACCGGCCCGCCGGAGGCCCGGGTTCAGACCCCGGCCCGGGCCTCCGGCACGTGCGCGGCTCCGCCGTGCCGACGGCGCAACTCGGCGGTGATCTCGGACAGTTCGCCGTCGGGCAGCAGCGGGAGCATCATCGCGACGCCCTGCAGCAGGCCACCGAGCAGGAAGGTGGTGTCGGGCGTCGCCGCCACCAGTCCGCGGACCTCTGCCACCTCGCCGGCCGCCACCGCCTCGATCAGCCGGGCCGCGTTCGCGGTCTCCTCGTCGACCTCGACCGCGCCGGTGTCGTCCGGGGCGCGCCGGGCCATCGCCCGCAGCACCCGGTCGCCGACCTCGGGGGCGTACGCCTTGCGGACGGCCTCGGCGGCGATCCAGGCGAGCAGGGTGGTCACCTCGCGCTCGGCGTGCTCGGCGAGCAGCAGGTCCAGCTCGTGGTCGAAAGCGACCTGGTTGCCGTGCCGGAACGCGAGCAGCAGGGTCGCCGCCCTGGCCTTGGCCTCCTCGACCGCCTCGGCAGGCAGTTCGTCGGCCAATTCCTCGGTCACCACCACGCCATGCCCTCCCGTCCGTCGCTCAGCAGGAACGCTCAGCAGAAACACCCATTCGGAAACTCCGTGCACACGGTACACAGCGGACCTGCAAACTTCCGCGAACCCGCGCGGGCAAGACCGGAATCAATTCGCTCGGAATAGGACCTCACCCGGTCGCAGGATGATAATTCGCCGGAAGGGAGCAATGTTGCTGGGCTATTAGGCGTAGGAAAAACCCGGACCCGGCACCATCGCCGAACCGGAGCACCGCGAAAACGCCCGAGGGGCCGCACCCCGCGTGTCGCGGTGTGCGGCCCCTCGGGGACCGGCCGGGCTCAGCCCTGCGGCAGCGCCGCGAGCTGGACGGTGATCCGGGCGATGTCGGCCTCGGCGGCCTCCTGACGGCCGCGGATCTTGGCGACCACCTCGTCCGGCGCCTTGGCGAGGAACGCCTCGTTGCCGAGCTTGGCGGTGGTCTGGGCCTTCTCCTTCTCGGCCGCCGCGAGGTCCTTGGCCAGGCGCTTGCGCTCGGCCGCGACGTCGATGGTGCCGGAGAGGTCCAGCGAGACGGTGGCACCGGCGACCGGCAGGGAGGCGGTGGCCGCGAAGCCCTCCTCCGGGGCGGTCAGCCGCAGCAGCGAGCGGATCGCGTCCTCGTGGACGGCCAGCACGGTGCCGGCCAGCTCCAGCTGGGCCGGGACGCGCTGCGCGGGCTGCAGGCCCTGGTCCGAACGGAAGCGGCGGACCTCGGTGACCACCTGCTGGAGCGTGGCGATCTCCGACTCGGCGGCCGCGTCACGGTAGCCGCTGTCCTTCGGCCACTCGGACACGACCAGCGACTCGGCGCCGGTGAGCGTGGTCCACAGCGCCTCGGTGACGAACGGGACGACCGGGTGCAGCAGCCGCAGCGTGACGTCCAGGACCTCGCCGAGCACGCGGCGCGAGGCGTCCGCCTGCGGGCCGCCCTTGGCCAGGGTGGTCTTGGAGAGCTCGACGTACCAGTCGAAGACCTCGTCCCAGGCGAAGTGGTACAGCGCGTCCGTGGCCTTGGCGAACTGGAAGTCCTCGTACAGCCCGTCCACCTCGGCGACGGTGGCGTTCAGCCGCGACAGGATCCAGCGGTCCACCGCGGTCAGCTCCTCCGGCGCGGGCAGCGGGCCCTCGACGGTAGCGCCGTTCATCAGCGCGAAGCGGGTGGCGTTCCAGACCTTGTTGCAGAAGTTGCGCGAGCCCTTGACCCAGTCCTCGCCGATCGGCACGTCGGCGCCCGGGTTGGCGCCGCGGGCCAGGGTGAAGCGGACGGCGTCGGCACCGTAGGCGTCCATCCAGTCCAGCGGGTCGACCGCGGTGCCGGAGGACTTCGACATCTTCTTGCCGAACTCGTCGCGCACCAGGCCCGTCAGGGCGACGGTCTTGAACGGCGCCTCGCCGTCCATCGCGTACAGGCCGAACATCATCATCCGGGCGACCCAGAAGAAGATGATGTCGTGGCCCGTCACCAGGACGTCGGTCGGGTAGAACTTCTCCAGGTCGGCGGTCCGCTCCGGCCAGCCGAGCGTGGAGAACGGCCACAGGCCCGAGGAGAACCAGGTGTCCAGGACGTCCGGGTCCTGCACCCAGCCCTCGCCGGTCGGCGGCTGCTCGTCCGGACCGACGCAGACGACCTCGCCCTCGGGGCCGTACCAGACCGGGATCCGGTGGCCCCACCAGAGCTGGCGCGAGATGCACCAGTCGTACATGTTGTCGACCCAGTCGAAGTAGCGGCGCTCCAGCTCCTTCGGGTGGATCTCCACCTTGCCGTCGCGGACGGCGTCGCCGGCGGCCTTGGCCAGCGGCTCGACCTTGACCCACCACTGCAGCGACAGCCGCGGCTCGACCACGGTGTGGCAGCGCGAGCAGTGGCCCACCGCGTGCATGTACGGACGCTTCTCGGCGACGATCCGTCCCTGCTCGCGCAGCGCGCCGACGACGGCCGAGCGGGCCTCCAGCCGGTCCATGCCGAGGAACGGGCCGTGCACGGTGATCGCACCGCGCTCGTCCATGACCGACAGGTTGGGCAGGTCGTGGCGCTGGCCGATGGCGAAGTCGTTCGGGTCGTGCGCCGGCGTCACCTTGACGGCGCCGGTGCCGAACTCCGGGTCGACGTGCTCGTCGGCGACGACCGGGATCTCACGGTCGGTCAGCGGCAGCTTGATGGTCCGGCCGACGAGGTGCTTGTAGCGCTCGTCCTCGGGGTGGACGGCCACCGCGGTGTCGCCCAGCATCGTCTCGGCCCGGGTGGTGGCGACGATGATCGAGTCGTCGCCCTCGCCGTAGCGGATCGAGACCAGCTCGCCCGGCACCTCCTCGTGCTCCACCTCGATGTCCGACAGCGCGGTGAGGCAGCGCGGGCACCAGTTGATGATGCGCTCGGCGCGGTAGATCAGGCCGTCGTCGAAGAGCCGCTTGAAGATGGTCTGGACGGCCTGGGACAGGCCCTCGTCCATGGTGAAGCGCTCGCGCGACCAGTCCACGCCGTCGCCGAGGCGGCGCATCTGGCCGAGGATGCGGCCGCCGTAGCTCTTCTTCCACTCCCAGACCTTCTCGACGAAGGCCTCGCGGCCCAGGTCGTGGCGAGACAGGCCGTCCTCGGCGAGCTGCTGCTCGACCTTGTTCTGGGTGGCGATGCCGGCGTGGTCCATGCCGGGCAGCCAGAGCGCCTCGAAGCCCTGCATGCGCTTGCGGCGGGTCAGCGCGTCCATCAGCGTGTGCTGGAAGGCGTGGCCCAGGTGCAGGACACCGGTGACGTTCGGCGGGGGGATGACGATCGTGTACGCGGGCTTGTCGCTCTTCGCGTCCGCGGTGAAGTACCCACGCTCCACCCAGCGCTCGTACAGCTCGCCCTCTACGTCCGCGGGGGTGTAGGTCGTCGGGAGGGTTGCTGCTTCGTCCCCGGCAAAGGTGCTCACGGGGCGCTGGTTCGTCGTGTCGGTCACGACGCACAGTTTACGTAACCGGGGGGAGGGCCACGAACCGCGTGACGGCGCGGAGCGGCCGTGCCCGGGCGGGCCCCCGTCCGGCACCGTGCGGTAGCGTGCCCGGGCACCCGTCCGCAGGCCCGGACGGGCGGGGAACGACGGGACACCACGACAGGCCGCGGGTGCGGCGGGGGAGCACGGACGCTGATGTACGGCCAGGGACAGCAGTACCCGCAGGGACAGCCGCAGCCGTACGGGGGGCAGCCGCCGTACGGCCCGCCACCGCAGCAGCCCTACGGGGCACCCCAGCCCTACGGCGCTCCCCCGCCCCAGTACGGCCAGCCCCCGTACGGCCAGCCGCAGCAGCCGTACGGCGCGCCCGCCCAGCCCTACGGCGCTCCCCCGCAGCCCTACGGCGTACCGCCCCAGGCGCCGTACGGCCGGCCGGGCTACCCGCCGCCCCCGCAGCCGCCCAGGCGCAGGGGCGGGCTGGTCGTCGGGCTGGTGATCGGCGCGCTGGTGCTGGGCGGCGGAGGCTTCGCCGCCTGGAAGTTCCTCGGCGACGGCGGCGACAAGGGCGGCCGGTACAGGATGACCGCGCCGCAGACCCTCGCGGACGGCTACTCCCAGAAGTCCACCGAGGAGAAGGCCGTCGAGCCGACCAACTCGGAGGCCGGCCGGTTCGGCAAGGACCTCCACGTGATCGCGGCCAGCTACAGCCGGGGCGCCGACACCGACACCTTCACCGTGCTCGGGGTCTACGGGCAGCTCAACGACCCCGCGCAGATCGTCGACGACGCCAAGAAGAGCAGCGGCGAGACCGTCTGGACCACCCCGCTGACGGAGTTCCCGGCCCGCGACGCCCGGAACTCCTCGGCGAAGCTCTCCTGCGGCGTGATCGGCTTCACGGGCAAGCCCGGCCCGACGGTCTGCGTGTGGGCGGACCGCTCCACCACCGGGCGGGTCACCTTCAGCAAGGTGACCCTGAACAGCAGCGGCGTCGCCGGCGGCCAGGAGACCACCCTGTCGCAGGCCGCCGACAAGACCCGGGCGATCCGCGACGGCATGGTCGTCGCCAAGTAGCACGGCGCGCGGAAGGGGCCCCGTACCGGATCCGGTACGGGGCCCCTTCCGTGCGAAGGCCTCGGGTCAGGCGCTCTTGTCCCGGCGCTCGCGCTTGATCATGTCGCGCGGCACCAGGGTGGGGATGGCGTGCTTGGAGACGACGTCCCCGGTGACCACCACGCGGGCGACGTCCTGGCGCGAGGGGACCTCGTACATCACGGACATCAGCACCTCCTCCATGATGGCCCGCAGCCCGCGCGCGCCGGTGCCCCGCAGGATCGCCTGGTCGGCGATCGCCTCCAGCGCGTCCCGGGAGAACTCCAGCTCCACGCCGTCCAGTTCGAACAGCTTGCGGTACTGCTTGACCAGCGCGTTGCGCGGCTCGGTGAGGATCTGGAGCAGCGCCTCGCGGTCCAGGTTGTGCACGCTGGTGATCACCGGCAGACGGCCGATGAACTCGGGGATCATGCCGAACTTCACCAGGTCCTCGGGCATCACCTGGCGGAAGTGGTCGCTGGCGTCCGACTCCCGCTTGGAGCGGATGTTGGCGCCGAAGCCGATGCCCTTGGCACCCGCGCGGCCCTCGATGATCCGCTCCAGGCCGGCGAACGCGCCGCCGACGATGAACAGCACGTTGGTGGTGTCGATCTGGATGAACTCCTGGTGCGGGTGCTTGCGCCCGCCCTGCGGCGGCACCGAGGCGGTGGTGCCCTCCAGGATCTTCAGCAGGGCCTGCTGCACGCCCTCGCCGGAGACGTCCCGGGTGATCGACGGGTTCTCGCTCTTGCGCGCGACCTTGTCGATCTCGTCGATGTAGATGATCCCGGTCTCGGCCTTCTTGACGTCGTAGTCGGCCGCCTGGATCAGCTTGAGCAGGATGTTCTCGACGTCCTCGCCGACGTAGCCGGCCTCGGTCAGCGCGGTGGCGTCCGCGATCGCGAACGGCACGTTCAGCATCCGGGCCAGGGTCTGCGCGAGCAGCGTCTTGCCGGAGCCGGTGGGGCCCAGCAGCAGGATGTTGGACTTGGCCAGCTCGATGGCGTCCTCGCGGCCGTTGCCGCCGCTGCGGCCCGCCTCGCCCGCCTGGACGCGCTTGTAGTGGTTGTAGACGGCGACCGACAGCGCCTTCTTCGCGAGGTCCTGGCCGACGACGTACTGGTCCAGGAACTCGTAGATCTCGCGCGGCTTCGGGAGTTCCTCGAAGCGCACCTCGGAGGTCTCGGCGAGTTCCTCCTCGATGATCTCGTTGCACAGGTCGATGCACTCGTCGCAGATGTACACGCCTGGGCCGGCGATCAGCTTCTTCACCTGCTTCTGCGACTTGCCGCAGAACGAGCACTTGAGCAGGTCGCCACCGTCTCCGATGCGTGCCACGAGGTGCTTCCCCTTCGCCAGGGGCCCCGCAGGGTTCCGGGGCCTGGTGCTGTGGACCGTCAACGCCGACGGCGCTCGGTCTCGCTATCCGACGGTACTCTGCCGGGCCCGTGATTCCGTCCTCTTCGCCAGGTCTGCCCTACGCCCTGGGCGAATTGATACCGAACAGATGCCGTCGCACGTGCCCGCCGATGGGCCGGGGCGGGGGGGGGGGCCCCCCGCCCCCCCCCCCCCCCCCCCCCCCCCCCCCCCCCCCCCCCCGGCGGGGGGGGGCCCCCCCCCCCCCCCCCCCCCCCCCCCCCCCCC
>NZ_JBEZUT010000032.1:0-41190 GCF_040636595.1 Kitasatospora sp. NPDC036755 | reverse complement strand
GCCAGCTCGCCCTCGGCGAGCGCGAGGTCGGCGCCACCGACACCGTTGGTCTCCCCCGCCGACCAGAGGCCGGGCACGCTGGTGCGCAGCCGGGCGTCGACCTCCAGCGCGACCGCGCCGTCCGGCCCGGTCGCGGTCCGCGCGCCCAGCTCGGTGGCCAGGTCGATCTGCGGCAGCAGGCCGTGGCCGACGGCGAGCGCGTCGCAGTCGATCCGCCGCCCGGTGCCGGGCACCGGCCGCCAGTCGGCGTCCAGCCGGGCCACCGTGACACCGGTGACCCGGTCCGTCCCGTGCGCCTCGACCACCGCGCTGCGCGGGCGCAGCCGCACGCCGTGCCGCAGCAGCGCGCCGCCGTGTCCGGCGCCCTCGACCAGCTTCCCGGGGACGCCCGCCAGCACGCCGGGGCGCCGCGCGTACCCGAGGTAGGCGGTGGCCTCGACCACGGCGGGCACCTCGGCCCCGGCGGTGACCAGCGAGGAGGCCGCCGCGAGCAGCAGCGGGCCGCTGCCCGCCACCACGATCCGCTTCCCGGGCAGCACCAGCCCGGCCTTGAGCATGGCCTGGGCGCCGCCCGCGGTGACCACCCCGGGCAGGGTCCAGCCGGGGAACGGCAGCTGCCGCTCGTACGCGCCGGTGGCGAGCAGCACCGACCGGGACCGGACGGTGGCCCGGTCGGTGCTCTCCGGCCCGCGGGTGACGTGCACCGCGAAGCCGTCCCCGACGCGCTCCAGCGCCCACACCTGGTGCCCGGCCCGGAAGGCGGCCCGCCCGGCGCGTTCGTGCGCGTCGAGCCGGTCGGCCAGGGCCGTGTAGGCGGACCAGTGGTGGTGCAGCCGGTCCGGCCGGGCCGCACCCAGGCCGGGCGCCGGGTGGCGGTAGTACTGCCCGCCGGTGCTCCGCCCGCCGTCCAGCAGGGCGCAGCTCAGCCCGAGGTCGGCGGCGGTGACGGCGGCGGCCAGCCCGGCCGGGCCGGCGCCGACCACGACGAGGTCGAAGGTCTCGGAAGCCCCGGTGGTCCCGGAGGTCTCAGACGGCGAGGTCGGCACGGCCGTGGCCCTCCTGGGTGGTGACGGTGGTGCCGGGCTCGGCGGGCAGCAGGCAGGTGCGCTGGTTGGGGCGGCCGTCCACGGTGGCGAGGCAGTCGAAGCAGGCGCCGATCCCGCAGAACGCCCCGCGCGGCCTGCCGGCGACCCTGGTGGTGCGCCAGGCGAGCACGCCGTCGGCCCAGAGCGCGGCGGCGATCGACTGGCCGGGCAGCGCGGGGACGGGCCGCCCGTCGAACTCGATGTGGTGGGCGGGGCCGGGCTCGGCCTCGACCAGCCGGGCGGGGGTGCGGCGGCGCATCGTCGGCTTCTCCAATCCAGAACGTGGTCTCAGGGGGTCGCGGGCGGTCGCCCGGGCGGCGGGGCCGTCACTCGGCCGGGAAGCGGTCCGCCCGGAACGGCGCGAGGTCCAGCTCCGGCTGCTTGCCGGTGAGCTGCTCGCTGATCAGCAGCCCGGTCGCCGGGGCCAGCCCGATGCCGGCCCCCTCGTGCCCGCAGGCGTGGTACAGCCCGGGCACCCGGGGGTCCGCGCCGATGGCCGGCAGGTGGTCGGGCAGGTACGGGCGGAAGCCCCGGTAGGTGCGCATCACGGTGACGTCGGCGAGCACCGGGAAGAGTTCGGCGGCCTGGGCGGCGAGCCGGCGCAGCACCTCCTGGGAGAGCGTGCGGTCGAAGCCGACCCGCTCCCGGCTGGCGCCGATCAGCACCGGGCCGCCCGGGGTGCCCTCGATCACGGCGGAGGTCTCCAGCCCGGCCGATCCGCTGGCCACGTTGGCCACGTAGTCGGCGGCGTAGACCTTGTGCCGGACGACCCTCGGCAGCGGCTCGGTGACCAGCACGAAGCCGCGCCGGGGCAGCACGGGCAGGTGCACCCCGGCCAGGGCGGCCAGTTCGCCGCCCCAGGTGCCGGCCGCGTTCACCACGGCGCCGGCGGCCAGGCTCCGGCGGTCGGTCCGCACGCCGCGCACGGCGCCGTCCGGGCCCCGGTCGACGGCGGTGACGCTCTCCCCGGTGATCAGCTCGGCGCCCATCCGGCGGGCCTCGCGCAGCAGGTGGGCGGCGGCGAGGGCGGGCTGGACCTGGGCGTCCTGCGGGTAGTGGAAGCCGCCGGCCAGGCCCTCGGCCAGATGCGGCTCCAGCTCGCGCAGCCGCTCGCCGGGCACTTCCTCGGCCTCGACCCCGACGGTCCGCTGCCCGGCGGCGAAGGCCCGCAGGGCGTCCTGCCCGGCGGCGGTGGAGGCGACCACCACGCCGCCCTTGGGCTCGTACTCGATCGCCGGGCCGAGCCGCTCGGCGAGTTCGCGCCAGAGCCGGGTGCTGAGCAGGGCGAGGTCGAGTTCGGGGCCGGGCTCCTTGTCGGAGACCAGCAGGTTGCCCTCGCCCGCGCCGGTGGTGCCGCCGGCCACCGGCCCGCGGTCCACCACGGTGACGGCGAGGCCGGCGCGGGCGGCGTAGTAGGCGCAGGCGGCGCCGACCACACCGGCGCCGACCACGACGACGTCCAGGGGAGGTCTCTCGTTCTTCAGCACGTCAGTAATATGTCACATGCCATGCGACCTGCCAAGACCGTCCCCCGAAACCCGGCGAGCCCCGACCAGCGGAAAGGGCCGCAACGCCGGGGAGCCCCGGCCCACCGCTCGGCAGAGCGGCGGACCGGGGCTCCCTCGGGACCCACCGGTTCGGCCGGATCAGGTGATGTCGTCCATCTCCTCGCGGCGGGACGCCGGCACCGGTGCGGCACCGGCCGTCGGCGCCGCCGAGGCGCTCACCGACTCCGCGCCCTCGACCCGCTGCACCGAGAGGTCCAGGTGCGAGGCCTCCTCGTCGTCCAGCCCGGCGTCCGGGTTGCGGCGGGCCTTGCGCTTGTCGTTGAAGATCGCGATCCCCACCGCGATGAAGTACAGCGCCCAGATCGGCGCGGCCAGCGCCAGCATGCTCAGCGGGTCGGCACTCGGCGTGGCGAAGGCCGCGAACACCGTGATGCCCATGACCATGCCGCGCCACCAGCCCAGCAGCCGCTTCCCGGTGACCACGCCGACCATGTTCAGCATCACCAGCAGCAGCGGGAACTCGAAGGCCAGGCCGAAGACCAGCACCATCCGGGTGGCGATGTCGAAGTAGTCCTCGGGCGGAAGGATCGGCGTGGTGTCGTTCGGGGTGAACGAGAGCAGCACGTCGACCGTGGTCGGCAGCACCAGGATGGCCACGGCCACACCGGCCAGGAAGAGCGGCGTCCCGCAGATCAGGAAGACGACCGTGTACTTCTTCTCGTGCTTGTGCAGGCCCGGCGCCACGAAGGCCCAGACCTGGTAGAGCCAGATCGGCACCGTCCCGACCACGCCCGCCGTCAGGGCGACCTTGAGCATCCAGGTGAAACCGGCGGTCAGACCGATGTTGGAGACCTGGGCGCACTTGCCGTGGTAGTGCTTGGCCAGCTCCAGGGTTTCGCACCGCGGCAGCGGCTGCAGCAGGAAGTCCTCGATCTGCTTGTGGTAGATCGCCGCCACGATGGTGATCAGCACGATCGCCAGGACCGACTTGACCACGCGGTTGCGCAGTTCCCGCAGGTGGTCGGCGAGGGCCATCCGCCCCTCAGGATCCTTTGACGCCTTCGGCGCCTTGGAGAGCTTGCTCAACCCCGGTCCTCAACTCGTGCGTCGGGGCCCGCCGGTCGGCGGGCCTCCGTGGTCGCGCGCGCCCCGCGCGTCGGGTGCGCGGCGCGCGCCAGGTGCCTCACGTGCGCCGCGCTCAGTGCGGGCGGTCGCCGTCGGGCGCGGAGGCCCCGGCGGCGGGCTCGTTCACCGGACGGGCCGTGGCCGACGCCCCCGGAGCGGACTGGATGGTCCGGCCCGCGGCACCGTCGACCGGGGCCGCGGCGGGCCGGGCCGGCTGCTCGGACTCGCCGTCCGAACGCATCGCCTTGGCCTCGCTCTTGAGGATCCGCATCGACTTTCCCAGCGAGCGCGCCAGGTCCGGGAGCCGCTTGGCTCCGAACAGCACGATGGCGAGAACCACGATCACCACGATCGCGGTCATCGAGATGCGCATGCGCGACCACCTTCAGTCATGGCGGCCCGACGGGCCGTCCGCTGCGGATGGTAACCGCTGCGGATGACGCCACGACGACGGCCGCCCGAACAGGACAGCGGCCCCCGGTACACGGTTCAGGAGCCATCTGAGAGCGTAACCCGACCCCACCCGCGCGCAGCAGCCCCCGTACCGTCCCGGACCCGACCGTGCTAGGCCACCGGGACGGCCCGCTCCCCGGCCGGGGCGTTCGCGTCCGGGGCGTTCGCGGCCGGCATCGCCTCCGCCAGGTCCCCGGCGGCCGCGGCCAGCGCCCGCGAGGCCGCGTCCACGCCCTTGGCCAGCGCCCGCACGTCCAGCCAGAGCCGGATCGCGAGGACCCCGAGGACCAGCAGGCCCGCGGTGGCGAGCAGGACGGCGGCGACGAGCATCCAGGACATGCGCCCCAGCCTATACGCGTACTACCCCTCGGCCGGGACGAGCCGCATGGTGCGCACCCCGGCCCCGGTGAGCGCCTCGACGATCTTCTCCCCGGCCGGCTTGCGCACCGCCGCCCCGCACCGCGGGCAGCCGAAGCTGTAGTGCGCCTGGGCAGGGGTGCGACCGAGGGTCAGGCGGAACTCCTCGGCCGGGAGCTCCACCTTCTCCCGGCACTCGGAGCAGTACACCTTGAATCTGGTCCCGGGTTCCACCGCTCAGACCCGCCCCTCCCCGTAGGCGGCCAGCGCCTCCCGCGCGGCCGAGCGCGCCTGCTCGGCCAGTTCGGGCGGCGAGACGATCCGGCCGTCCCGGCCCAGCCGCAGCGCCAGCGGGCGCAGCTGGGAGGGGTCGGCGCTGCGCAGGGTGATCCGCAGCCCGCCGTCGGGCAGTTCCTCGGCCCGGTCGTGGGTGTAGTACTCGGCCACCCAGCGCCCGCCGGAGGAGACCTCGACGACCACCTCGGGGTCGTCCGCCGCCGGGTTGACCAGCCCGCCGCTGAGGTCGCGCGGCTCGCGCCGGGGCGGGTCGGCCGGGACGTCCAAGACGCGGATCTCGGCGACCCGGTCGAGCCGGAACATCCGGTGGTCCTCGGAGGTGCGGCACCAGGCCTCGAGGTAGGTGTGGCCCTCGGTGAGCAGCCGGATCGGGTCGACCTCGCGCTCGGTCATCCCGCCGCGCCCGTGCGAGTAGTAGCGCAGCCAGAGCCGGCGGCCCTCGCTGAGCGCGCGGTCGATGTCGGCGAAGACGTGGCTCTCCGCCTCGAAGGTCACGCCGACCCGGGCGCTGCCCTCGGCGCTCTCCCCCGCCGCGTTCTCGATCTTGGCGACGGCCCGGGTGAGCGCCTCGCGGTCCCCGGCCCGCAGGCCCGGCAGCCCGGCCACCGCGCGGGCGGCCACCAGCAGCGCGGTCGCCTCGTCGGCGGCCAGCCGCAGCGGCTGGGCCACGTCGTCGACGTTGTGCCACCAGATCCGCTCGCCGTCGGTGTCGATGTCGAGCAGGTCGCCGCCGCGGAAGCTGGTGCCGCACATCGGCAGCACGTTGAGGTCCGCGATCAGCTCGCGCTCGCTGATCCCGAACGCCCGGGCCACCTCGGCGACCTCGGCCCCGGGCCGCTCGCGCAGGTAGGTGACCAGCGACAGCATCCGCCTGGTCTGGTCGATCGCGTTGCTCATGCGTCCACCTCACTGGACTCTGCGGGCGCCGCGCACAGCGCGTGCCCTCCGGTGGTCCGCTCGCCGCGCCCGCTCACGCCTGCTCTCCCTCGGTACCCGCGACCGCCCGCAGCCGGTCGACCACATCAGCCCGCAGCTCCTCCGGCCCGAGCACCAGCACGTCCGGCCCGAACTCGGCCAGGTCCGCGCCCAGCCCGTTGCCGTACGGGATCTCCAGCTCGTCCCAGGCCTCGTCCACCCGGGTGCTGCTCAGCGCCTTGGTGCGCAGCGGGAAGCCGGCGCCCCGGCGGACCCGGACGGTCGCGGTGGCGGTGGCGCCCTCCCCCGCGAACTTCGCCACGGTGGCCCGGACGTCCACGTGCTCGGGCACGGTGCCGAGGAAGGCCCCGGACCTCGCCTTCACCCTGCCGGTGATCCGGCTCAGCCGGAACACCCGGGCGTCGCCCCGGTCGCGGTCGTACCCGGCCAGGTACCAGTGCCCGCGCCAGCACTCCAGCGCCCACGGCTCGACGCTGCGCTGCTCGACGGCGGCGGCGCCGGCCTTGCGGTACTCGAAGGTGACCGGACGGCGGTCCCGGGCGGCGGTGAGCAGTGGCTCGAACGCGGCCTCCCGGGCGGGGATGCGCGGCTCCAGGGCGGTGCGGCCCTCGGCCTCGGCGAACGGCACCCCGGCCGCGCGCAGCTTCTGCAGGGCGCCGCTGGCCGCACCGGACATCTTGGCCTGCTGCCAGACCCGGGCGGCCAGGGTCAGCGCGGCCGCCTCCTCGGCGTCCAGGGCGATCTCGGGCAGCCGGTTGCGGTCGGCCCGGGCCAGGTAGCCGAGCTCTCCGTCCAGGGTGCTCTCGTCGACGTCGATCACCAGCCCGAGCTCGCGCAGGTCGTCCTTGTCCCGCTCGAACATCCGGTTGAAGGCGTCCTCGCTGCTGGCCTGCCAGGCCTCGCGGTACGCCTCGATGGACTCCCGCAGCTCCTTCTTGGAGAGCGGACGTCTGGTGTTCATCAGGCACAGGGCGAGATTCATCAGCCGCTCTGCCTTGGCGATCGCCATCGCTGACCCTTCCGGTGTGCCGCGCCGTGCGCGGGGTGCGCCAACCGGGCGATCACCACCCGGCGGGACCGACCGTACCGGTAGCGGTACGCACGGCAAAAGCGGCCTCCCGCGGGCGGTGCCCCCGGGGTGCCGGTCGGGCCCGGACACGCCCGTGGGCCGGGCCCCCGGAGGGGTCCGGCCCACGGTCACGGCAGGCTCAGACGGCCAGCAGGTCGACCACGAAGATCAGGGTCGAGTGCGGCGGGATCGCCGAGGTCGGCGACTGGGCACCGTAGGCCAGGTGCGACGGGATGGTCAGCTCGCGGCGGCCGCCGACCTTCATGCCCTCGACGCCCTGGTCCCAGCCCTTGATGACGCGGCCGCCGCCCAGCGGGAAGCG
Organism: Kitasatospora sp. NPDC036755; assembly: GCF_040636595.1. Lineage (NCBI taxonomy): Bacteria > Bacillati > Actinomycetota > Actinomycetes > Kitasatosporales > Streptomycetaceae > Kitasatospora > Kitasatospora sp. NPDC036755. Next base: position 34,038 of record NZ_JBEZUT010000032.1, on the reverse strand, counting down.
GAACTCGTTGGGGCTCCGGTTCCAGCTCGCGTCGAACTCCTCGCCGGTCTCGAAGGTCACGCCGACGTAGCGGACGCTGACGTTCTGGCCACGCTTGGCCTCCGCGCCGTCACCGACGACGATGTCGCGGATCTGCAGCTCCGTCGGGGCGTCGCCGATCGGGAAGTCGATCTCGGGCTTCTCGTTGAGGTTGACGCTCACAGTCCCTCTTCTCACATTCGCTTGCATTCACGACCAAGCGGCGGGCGTCCGCACCCGGTCCGTTCCCGGACCACCGTACGGGCGCCCGCCGCCCGTCCGGGTCCGGCCACGCGGCCGGACCCGAAGGTCACACGTCGACCATTGTCACCCGAAAGTGGATCAGCCCTGACCCGCGTCCAGAATGTCCACCACGAAGACCAGCGTCGCGCCGGGCGGGATGTCGCCCTGGCCCTTGTCGCCGTAGCCCAGCGAGGCGGGGATCACCAGCTCGACCCGGCTGCCGACAGTCTGGCCCTCCAGGCCCTGGTCCCAGCCCTGGATGACCTGGCCGCCGCCGACCGGGAAGCTGAACGCCTGGCCCTTGCTGAGCGAGGAGTCGAACACCTTGCCGCTGGAGAACAGCGCGCCGGTGTACTGGACGACGACCTTCTCGCCCTTCTCGACCTTCGGCCCGGTGCCCTTGATCAGCACGTGCGACTTCAGCTCGGTCGGGTCCTTGGCCCCGGCCACCGGGGTGATCTCGGCCGGCTTCTTGCCGTTGTCCTTGACCTGCGGGAAGTCCGCGGGCGGCGGGGTGACGGTGCCGCTCACCACGGAGTCGGGCGCGTTGGCGTTGCGGATGTCGATCACGAACACCAGGTCGTCCTTGGCGCCGATCGACATGTCGGCCTTGCCCTGCTCGCCGAATGCGGCGGCCGGCGGGGCCACCACCAGCAGCCGGCTGCCGGCCTTCTTGCCGACCACGGCCTGGTCCAGCGCCGGGATCAGCGCGTCGGTGCCGGCCTGGAAGATCTGCGGCTTCCCGTTGTCGTCGTACGAGCTCGGGATGTCCTTGCCGGTGTTCCAGTCCTTGGCGGTGTAGTCCACCGAGGTCCAGGAGTTCTTCTCCACCTTGGCGCCGGTGCCCTCGGTGAGCACCTTGACCACGAAGGAGCCGTCGGAGGCCTCGCCCGGGATCTGGATCTCGGCCTTCTTGCCGAAGTCCCCGGCGACCGTCGGCAGCACCTTGGCGCTGTCCTTGATCGGCGGCACCGGCGCGGCGGTCGGCGTGGGCGGCGCGGACTTGGTCGCGTCCGCCTGGGCCGCGGTGCCGTCCTTGGAGCCGTCCTTGTTCACCATGTAGAGCGTGACACCGCTGCCGACCAGCAGCAGGGCGATCACCGTGCCGAGGATCACTCCCAGCTTGCCGACGCCGGGCGGGTTCTCGTCGTACCCGGCCTCCGAGGTGTCGCTCTTGCGCACGTTGGAGGCGAAGATCTGCGGGGCGTCGTCCGTCTTGGTCCCGCCCGCGGCGCGCTGCGCCTCGCCGGGCTGCGCCCAGCCGGCCTGCTGCGCCAGGATCGCCGGGGGGACGACGATCGACTCGCGGTCCCCGCCGACCGGACCGCCGGGGCGGGAGGCGGCCGGGTCGCCCGCAGAACCGTCGTTCGCCGCGGTGCCGGCCCCGCCCGGGCTCGGCGTCTTCTCAGTCATGACTCCCCATCCATCTCGCCACGAGGTCTTCCAGGTCTGCTCCGGCGTGGGCACGCCGGCCTGCGGTCGCACCGCCCGCCCGGACCTCGGCGCCGGGCGGCGCCTGCCACAGTGCGTGGGCAGTATGACAGCTCAGGATGAGGGCGGACGCTTCGTTGTACGAGCGTCCGCCCAAGCGTACGGAATCCCCCCGGCCAGTTCATAGGGCGTGTCTCAGACCGCTTCGAGAATGTCGATCACGAAGACCAGGGTCGAGTTCGCGGGCACCGAGCCCTGCGCCTTGTCCTGGTAACCGAGCGACGGCGGCACCACGAGCAGGACGCGGCTGCCCACGTTCTGCCCGACCAGGCCCTTGTCCCAGCCCTCGATCACGCTGCCGGTGCCGATCTGCACCGCCTGCGCCCCGCCGTGCGTCCAGGAGGCGTCGAACTGCTGGCCGTTGGCCCACAGCACCCCGGTGTACTGCACCACCAGGGTCTGCCCGCTCTTGACCTGCTTGCCCTCGCCCTTGATCAGCACCGCCTGCTGGAGGTCGGTGGGCGCGGCCTGCCCGGCCGGGAGGGTGATCGTCGCCGGCGCCTTGCCGTTGTCCTTGACCTGCGGCATCGTCGCGGCCGGCTCGGTCATGGTCCCGGTCAGCGTGGAGTCCGGCGGCAGGCTCTCCATGATGTCCAGCACGAACACCACGGTGTCGCCCTTGTTGACGCCCAGCTGGCCGGAGCCCTGCTCGCCGAAGGCGGCGGCCGGCGGGGCCACCACCAGCAGCCGGGTGCCGACCTTCTTGCCGATCACGCTCTGGTCCAGCGCGGGCACCAGCTGCCCGCTGCCGGCCTGGTAGAGCTGCGGCTTGCCGTTGGCGTCGTACGAGCTGGGCAGGTCCTTGCCGGTGGTCCAGTCCTTGGCGGTGTAGTTGACCGTCACCCAGTCGCCCTTGTTGACGGTGGCCCGCTCGCCCTCGCTGACCGTGTTCACCACGAACTGTCCGCTGGGCTGCTGCCCCTCGGGGATGGTGATGGTGGCCTTGCTGCCGAATCCGCCACCCGAAAGAGTGGGCATCGGTGACGCCTCGCCGACCGGCGCGGGCACCGTCGGGGCGGCGCTCGCCGGGGAGGGCGACGCCGGGCCGGCCGCCTTGGGCGAGCTGCTGCAGGCGACGGCCAGCAGCAGCGGCAGGGTGAGAAGCAAACCGGCGGTGCGGCGCACGGTGGTCCTAACTGTCGGTCGAAGTCGGCTCTCCTGACTCGACGGACAGCGTATGCCCGGCACGCGTCCGGCCCCGGTAGGCACCACCGGGGCCGGCTCCAGCGTGTTGATCTTGGCGCGTCGCCCGCGCGCCCCGGGCTACATCCCCGCGATCAGCTTCTCCACCCTCTCGTCGACCGAGCGGAACGGGTCCTTGCACAGCACCGTGCGCTGCGCCTGGTCGTTCAGCTTCAGGTGCACCCAGTCCACCGTGAAGTCCCGGCGCTGCTCCTGCGCCCGGCGGATGAAGTCCCCGCGCAGCCGGGCCCGGGTGGTCTGCGGCGGGATCGACTTGGCCTCGAAGGTCTTGAGGTCGGTGGTCACCCGCTGCGCCTGGCCCTTGCCCTGGAGCAGGTAGAACAGCCCGCGGCGGCGGTGGATGTCGTGGTACGCGAGGTCGATCTGGGCGACCCGCGGGTTGGACATGCTCATCTGGTGCTTCTCGCGGTAGCGCTCGATGAGCTTGTACTTCATGATCCAGTCGATCTCCTGGGCCACCCCGTCCAGCCGCTCGGAGCGGACGGCCTCCAGGGTGCGGCCCCAGAGGTCGAGCACCCGGCCGACGGTGCCGGTGTTGATGCCCTTGCGGTCCGCGAACTCCAGCGCCTTGGTGTAGTACTCCTCCTGGATGTCCAGCGCGCTGGCCTCCCGGCCGTTGGCGAGCCGCACCTGGTGGGTGCCGGTGAGGTCGTGGCTGACCTCGCGGATCGCCCGGATCGGGTTCTCCAGGGTGAGGTCGCGCATCACCACGCCGGCCTCGATCAGCCGCAGCACCAGGTCGGTGGCGCCGACCTTGAGCAGCGTCGTGGTCTCCGACATGTTGGAGTCGCCGACGATCACGTGCAGCCGGCGGTACCGCTCGGCGTCCGCGTGCGGCTCGTCCCGGGTGTTGATGATGGGGCGCGAGCGGGTGGTGGCGGAGCTGACGCCCTCCCAGATGTGCTCGGCCCGCTGGCTGACGCAGTACACCGCGCCGCGCGGGGTCTGGAGCACCTTGCCGGCGCCGCAGATCAGCTGGCGGGTGACCAGGAAGGGGATCAGCACGTCCGCCAGCCGGGAGAACTCGCCGTGCCGGGCCACCAGGTAGTTCTCGTGGCAGCCGTAGGAGTTGCCGGCCGAGTCGGTGTTGTTCTTGAAGAGGTAGACGTCCCCCGCGATGCCCTCCTCGTGCAGCCGCCGCTCGGCGTCCACCAGGAGCCCCTCGAGGATGCGCTCCCCGGCCTTGTCGTGGGTCACCAGCTCGACGACGTCGTCGCACTCGGGGGTGGCGTACTCGGGGTGGGAGCCGACGTCGAGGTACAGGCGGGCGCCGTTGCGCAGGAAGACGTTGCTGCTGCGCCCCCAGGAGACGACCCGGCGGAACAGGTACCGCGCCACCTCGTCCGGCGACAGCCGTCGCTGCCCGCGGAACGTGCAGGTCACGCCGTACTCGTTCTCCAGCCCGAAGATCCGGCGGTCCATGAGCACTCCATTCTTGTCGGAGCTGTCCGAAACCGCCTCCACGACGACTGGGCCGCCGCAGGGGCACGGGAGTCCCGCACGGCGGCGGCAGGGCCGCCGCACGGGACTCCGCAGGAACTGCTACACCGGCGTACCGTCCGCCGGATCGTCCTCGTCGTCCGCCTCGGCGGACTGGTCCCCGTCGAGCAGCCGGCCCAGCTGGTTGCCCAGGATCCGCTTGAACTTGCGCTGCTGGAACCGCTGGCGGTCGAGGACCGCCACCTCCAGCTGTTCCGGTGTGAGGCTGCGCGGGCTGCCGCCGTTGGGGTCGCGGGCGAGCGAGTCCACCGCGACCTTCACCGCCTCGGTGAGGCTCAACCCGGCCCGGTGGCGCTGGCCCAGGTAGTTGCCGATCGAGTCGGCGTTGCCGCCGACCACCACGTAGTTCTTCTCGTCGACGACCGAGCCGTCCGGGGTGAGCCGGTAGATCTGGTCGTTGTCGGGGGTGCGGCCGACCTCGGCCACGATCAGCTCGACCTCGTACGGCTTCTCGCCGACCGAGGAGAAGATCGTGCCCAGGGTCTGGGCGTACACGTTGGCCAGGCCCCGGGCCGTGACGTCGGCCCGGTCGTAGGAGTAGCCGCGCAGGTCGGCGTAGCGGACGCCGCCGATGCGCAGGTTCTCGAACTCGTTGTAGCGGCCGACCGCCGCGAAGGCGATCTTGTCGTAGATCTCGGAGACCTTGTGGAGCGCCCTGGAGGTGTTCTCCGCGACGAAGACGATGCCGTCGGCGTAGGTGAGCACGACCACGCTGCGGCCGCGCGCGATGCCCTTGCGGGCGTACTCCGCGCGGTCCGCCATGGCCTGCTGGGGGGAGACGTAGAACGGTGTCGACACCGGCGGTCGTCCCTTTCCTGTGAGGTGGAAGCTAGATCAGCGGGGCCTGCGGGCCGTTGGGCCGGGCCAGGCGCTCGTCGGTGATGGCGACGGCGACTTCCGTGACCTCCGCCTCGGTGAGCCGGCGGAAGCCGTCCTCGGTGATCAGCGAGACGATCGGGAAGATCTTGCGGGCGAGGTCCGGGCCGCCGGTGGCGGAGTCGTCGTCCGCCGCGTCGTACAGCGCCTGGACGACCATGGTGACGGCCTGGTCGGCCGTCAGGTCCTCGCGGAAGAGCTTCTTCATCGAGCCGCGGGCGAAGACCGAGCCCGAGCCGGTGGCGGTGAAGCCCCGCTCCTCGGAGCGCCCGCCGGTGACGTCGTAGTTGAAGATCCGGCCGCGGCCGAGGTCCAGGTCGTAGCCGGCGAACAGCGGCACCACCGCGAGGCCCTGCATCGCCATGCCGAGGTTGCCCCGGATCATGGTGGTGAGCCGGTTGGCCTTGCCCTCCAGGGAGAGGGTGGTGCCCTCGATCTTCTCGTAGTGCTCCAGCTCCAGTTGGAACAGCCGGACCATCTCGATCGCGAGGCCCGCGGTGCCGGCGATGCCGACCGCGCTGAACTCGTCGGCCGGGAAGACCTTCTCCATGTCGCGCTGGGCGATCACGTTGCCCATCGTCGCCCGCCGGTCACCCGCGATCACCACGCCGCCGTCGAAGATCGCGGCCACGATCGTGGTCCCGTGCGGGGCCTCGACCATGACGCCCTCGGGGAGCCCGCGGCGGCCCGGGAGCAGCTCCGGCTGGTGGTCGGCGAGGAAGTCGATGAACGACGACGACCCCGGGGTCAGGAAGGCAGCCGGTAGACGCCCGGTGCCACGAGTGTTGGCTTCCACACGATTCCTTCCAGGTAGCTTGAAGCGCGCGCTGCCCGCACCCTACCCGCCCGACGATCACTGTCCACGGGTGGAGGGGCCGGTGCCGGACGGCCGGGCGGTGCTCGCCGCCCGGCCGCCCCGAACGGTCGCGACCGTGAATTCGGAATACCGGTGCCGGGCTATTGCCCGCCCTTCTGGACGAATCCCCGCACGAAATCCTCGGCATTCGACTCGAGGACCTCGTCGATTTCGTCCAGCACCGCGTCGACGTCGTCGCTCAGCTTTTCCTGGCGCTCCTTGAGGTCGTCGGAATTCTGGCTTTCCGCGGCCTGCTCCTCGACCTCCTCGGAGGAACGGTTCGCCCGCTGCTGGCCGCCGCCGGTGTCCTTGCTCGCCATTTCCCTCACCCCGCTCGATTCGTCTGGCACGGTTCGGTCGCTGCTTGCTGCACCGACCCTATACACAAGGTGCGACTGCCGCTCCCGGTTTGCCGGTGGCGCTTCCTGTCCAACACCCGCTGCCACCCCGGATGATTCCCATTCGGCGGACGTTCACCCATGGTGATCGAAAAGTTACCCGCCGGACAGCACGCGCAGCAGGTCCTCGGCCGTGCGGCAGCGGTCCAGCAGCTCCTTGACGTGGTTGCGGGTGCCCCGCAGCGGCTCCAGGGTGGGAACGCGCTGCAACGAGTCCCGGCCCGGCAGGTCGAAGATCACCGAGTCCCAGGAGGCCGCCGCGACGTGCTCCGCGTACTGCTCCAGGCAGCGCCCGCGGAAGTACGCCCTGGTGTCCTCCGGCGGCTTGGTGACGGCCCGCTCGACCTCGTCCTCGGTGAGCAGCCGCTCGAACCTCCCGCGGGCCACCAGGCGGTTGTAGAGGCCCTTCTCGGGGCGCACGTCGCTGTACTGGAGGTCGACCAGGTGCAGCCGCGGGTTGTCCCACTCCAGGGCGTCCCGGCTGCGGTAGCCCTCCAGGATCTCCCGCTTGGCGATCCAGTCCAGCTGCCTGGAGAGCGACATCGGGTCGCGCTCCAGGCGGCCCAGGACGTCCTCCCAGCGCGCGAGCACGTCCACCGTCTGCTCGTCCGCGTCGGTGCCGAAGCGGTCCTCGACGTACTTGCGGGCCAGCTCGAAGTACTCCAGCTGGAGCTGGACGGCGGTGAGCCGGCGCCCGTTGCGCAGGGTGATCAGGTGCTTGAGCGTCGGGTCGTGGGAGACCCGGTGCAGGGTGCGCACCGGCTGGTCCACGGCGAGGTCGGCGGCGATGAACGAGTCCTCGATCATCGACAGGACCAGCGAGGTGGTGCCCAGCTTGAGGTAGGTGGAGATCTCGGAGAGGTTGGCGTCCCCGATGATCACGTGCAGCCGGCGGTACTTCTCGGCATCGGCGTGCGGTTCGTCCCGGGTGTTGATGATCGGGCGCTTGAGCGTCGTCTCCAGGCCCACCTCGACCTCGAAGTAGTCGGCCCGCTGGCTGATCTGGAAGCCGTGCGCCGAGCCGTCCTGGCCGATGCCGACCCGGCCGGCGCCGGTGACCACCTGGCGGGAGACGAAGAACGGGGTGAGGTGGCGGACGATGTCGGCGAACGGCGTCGCCCGCTTCATCAGGTAGTTCTCGTGGGTGCCGTAGGAGGCGCCCTTGTTGTCGGTGTTGTTCTTGTACAGGTGGATGTTCTGCCCGTTGGGCAGTTCCAGCGCGCGTTGCGCCGCGGCCGCCATGATCCGCTCGCCGGCCTTGTCCCAGAGCACGGCGTCGCGCGGGTTGGTCACCTCGGGCGAGCTGTACTCGGGGTGCGCGTGGTCCACGTAGAACCGGGCCCCGTTGGTGAGGATGACGTTGGCGAGGCCGATGTCCTCGTCGGTGAGCTGGCTGGCGTCCGCGACCTCGCGGGCCAGGTCGAACCCCCGTGCGTCGCGCAGCGGATTCTCCTCCTCGAAGTCCCAGCGGGCCCGCCGTGCCCGGTGCATCGCCGCCGCGTACGCGTTGACGATCTGGGACGAGGTGAGCATGGCGTTGGCGTTGGGGTGCCCGGGCACGGAGATCCCGTACTCGGTCTCGATGCCCATCACGCGCCGTACGGTCATGCGGCCCTCCTTGCCCGGTGCGCCGCCCCCGACGGGCGGAGCACTCTGACGTACCGCCGAACAACACCGACGCCGGGCCTCTGCCCGCGCACGGTGGGTCGAGCCTAGAACCCGGCCCCGAGCGGCGGGCCCGGAGACGCGCCGTCCGGCTGCGGGGCCGCGAGGCGCCACAGCCGGACGGGGTGCGTACAGCTCCGGGGACCGCTGCCGGCCCGGACAACCGCGTGCTTACAGGTACTGCCCCGTGTTGGCGACAGTGTCGATCGAGCGGCCGGACTCGGCGCCCTGCTTGCCGGTGACCAGCGTGCGGATGAAGACGATCCGCTCGCCCTTCTTGCCGGAGATGCGGGCCCAGTCGTCCGGGTTGGTGGTGTTCGGGAGGTCCTCGTTCTCCTTGAACTCGTCCACGCAGGCGGCGAGCAGGTGGGAGACGCGCAGGCCCCGCTGACCGTGGTCGAGGAAGTCCTTGATGGCCATCTTCTTCGCGCGGTCGACGATGTTCTGGATCATCGCGCCGGAGTTGAAGTCCTTGAAGTACAGGACCTCCTTGTCACCGTTGGCGTAGGTGACCTCCAGGAAGCGGTTCTCCTCCGTCTCGGAGTACATCCGCTCCACCACCGACTGGATCATCGCGGCCACCGTGGTCTCCACGGAGCCGTCGTGCTCCTTGAGGTCGTCCGGGTGGAACGGCAGCGAGTCCTTGAGGTACTTGGAGAAGATGTCCTTCGCGGCCTCGGCGTCCGGGCGCTCGATCTTGATCTTGACGTCCAGGCGGCCGGGCCGCAGGATCGCCGGGTCGATCATGTCCTCGCGGTTCGAGGCGCCGATGACGATGACGTTCTCCAGGCCCTCCACGCCGTCGATCTCGGCGAGCAGCTGCGGGACGATGGTGTTCTCCACGTCCGAGCTGACGCCGGAGCCGCGGGTGCGGAACAGCGACTCCATCTCGTCGAAGAAGACGATGACGGGCGTGCCCTCGCCCGCCTTCTCCCGGGCCCGCTGGAAGACCAGGCGGATCTGGCGCTCGGTCTCGCCCACGTACTTGTTGAGCAGCTCCGGGCCCTTGATGTTGAGGAAGTAGCTCTTCCCCTGGGGGCGGCCGGTGACCTCGGCGACCTTCTTGGCCAGCGAGTTGGCGACCGCCTTGGCGATCAGCGTCTTGCCGCAGCCGGGCGGGCCGTAGAGCAGCACGCCCTTGGGCGGGCGCAGCTCGTACTCCTTGAAGAGGTCGGCGTGCAGGTAGGGCAGCTCGACCGCGTCGCGGATCAGCTCGATCTGGTTGCTCAGGCCGCCGATCTGGCGGTAGTCGATGTCCGGGACCTCCTCGAGGACCAGCTCCTCGACCTCGGCCTTCGGCACGACCTCGAAGACGTAGCCGGAGCGGGGCTCCAGCAGCAGCGCGTCCCCGGCCCGGATGGTCAGCCCGCGCAGCGGCTCGGCGAGGCGGACCACGCGCTCCTCGTCGGTGTGCCCCAGGACCAGGGCGCGCTCGCCGTCCTCCAGGAGCTCCTTGAGGGTGACGATCTCACCGATGTTCTCGAAGGCCATCGCGTCCACGATGTTGAGGGCCTCGTTGAGCATCACTTCCTGGCCGCGCCGCACCTCGTCGAGGGCGACGTTGGGGCTGACGTTCACGCGGAGCTTGCGCCCCCCGGTGAAGATGTCCGCGGTGCCGTCCTCGTTCGCGTCGAGGAAGGTGCCGAAGCCGGCCGGGGGCTGTGCGAGCCGGTCCACTTCCTCCTTGAGGGCCACGATCTGGTCGCGGGCCTCGCGCAGGGTGGAGGCGAGCCGTTCGTTCTGGGCGGTCACGCCCGCCAGGTTGGTCTGGAGCTCGACGATCCGCTCTTCGAGGATCCTCGAATTGCGCGGCGAGTCGGCGAGCTTGCGGCGCAACACGGCGATTTCCTGCTCAAGGTACGAGACCTGAGCGGCCTCGTCGGAACCACGAGCGGGCCTGCCGGTGCTGCGGTTGTAGTCGTCATCGTGGGCTGCCACGGTCCTCACCTCCTCCGGGGAGCTGGACGCTTCCAGACCCTACCTGGGACCAGGGGTCCGTAAACCCCTAGATCAAGAAAGATGGAACGGGCGTGTCCGATCTTCGCCCCAGCGCGCTTCCCCTCTGCTAAGGGGGATACCCACCGCGCACCACCCAAAGCGGGCCAGATGTATCGTCGACCGAAGTGATATCCGATCGCGACCACAAGTCGAGGTCCGATCGTTGTACGAATGGCGGGATTGCTCCAGGAATAGGGGCGACCCGGGACAGAAACGGCAGGGGACCATGTCGGTGACCGAGCAGACGGCGGCAGCGGCCGAGGCGCTGGAGGTGTGGATCGACCAGGATCTGTGCACCGGCGACGGCATCTGCGCGCAGTACGCACCCGAGGTCTTCGAGCTCGACATCGACGGGCTGGCCTACGTGAAGGGACCGGACGACGAGCTGCGCCAGCAGCCCGGGGAGACGGCCCCGGTGCCGCTGACGATCCTTCAGGACGTGGTGGACTCGGCGAAGGAGTGCCCCGGCGACTGCATCCACGTGCGCCGGGTCGCCGACCGGGTCGAGGTCTACGGGCCGGACGCCGAGTAGGCGACGCGGGGCGGTCGGTCCGTCACACGGCGGAGACCGGGGCGGCGGTCTGGGAGCGTTCCCAGCCGCCGCCCCTGTGCGTCCAGGTGAGGTCGATCGAGATGTCGGGGCGGAAGCGCGGCACGTCCTCGCTCGAATACCCCTGCGCGTGGCCGGTGATGGCGCCGTCCGAGCGCACCGCGATCCGGCTCACGGTGAGGTTCTCGCGCTCGGGGAGCAGGGTGGCCACCACCTCGGGCCGCCCGCCCGTACCGAAGCCGAGCAGGTAGACGGCGTCCGGCGGGGTGCCGGTCTCGGTGGCGCAGTGCGCGGCGACCACCGTGGCGGCCCGCCCGTCGCCGAGCAGCGCGGAGGCGCTGAGCGCCGTCCTGACCGGGAACGGGCCGCAGTCGAGCGGGAGTTGGACCTGCGCCGGGTCGGGGCCCGCGCTCGCCGCGAGGGAGGTGACCGCGGGGTGGACGGACACCGGGGTGCCGGTCGCCGGGGAGGCGGCGAGCGCCGCCCCCACCACCGCGCCGCAGCCGGCCAGGGCGACGGCCCAGTGCCAGGGGGCGGTGCGCGCGTGCCCGGGCCCGGTGCGGCCCCGCGGTGTCTGCTGTCCGGCCTGCGCCGTCGTCGTCCCGACCGCGGTCTCCACCAGGCGTCCCCTCCAGGGCTCCGGCCACCAAAGCGTGAGCGAGCATCGTCCCACACCGGGATCGGCGCAATGCCGAAGGGGTGGCCGCGAGCGACGTGCTCGCGGCCACCCCTTCTCGGTGGTTCCGGCTCAGCCCAGGTCGGGCTGGTCCGTCTCCTGGGCGCGGGCGGCCTTGCGGGCGGCGGCACGGTCCTGGAGGGAGGGCTCGGGCGCCCCGTTGTCGTAGTCCTCGCCGTACGCGCCCTTGGCCGGGCGGCGGCGGCGCAGCGGCGGCTCCACGCCGTCCGCCAGGCGGCGGGCGGTGAGCAGGAAGCCGGTGTGCCCGATCATCCGGTGGTCCGGGCGGACGGCCAGGCCCTCCAGGTGCCAGGTGCGGACCATGGTCTCCCAGGCCTGCGGCTCGGTGAAGGTGCCGTGCTCGCGCAGCGCCTCGACGGTCTTGGACATCTGCGTGGTGGTGGCCACGTAGCAGCAGATGAGGCCGCCGGGGACGAGCGCCTTGGAGGCGACGTCCAGGCACTCCCAGGGGGCCAGCATGTCGAGGATGACGCGGTCGACGTCGGTCTCGACCAGGTTGTCCTGGAGGTCGCCGACGGTGAGCTTCCACGCCGGGTGCGGGCCGCCGAAGTAGCGCTCGACGTTCCCCTGGGCGATGTCGGCGAAGTCCTGCCGGCGCTCGTAGGAGGCGAGCAGGCCCTGCTCCCCCACGGCGCGCAGCAGGTACGTGCTGAGCGCGCCCGAGCCGACACCGGCCTCGACCACGCGGGCACCCGCGAAGATGTCGGCCATCGCCAGGATCTGACCCGCGTCCTTGGGGTAGATCACGGCGGCGCCGCGCGGCATGGACAGGACGTAGTCGGGGAGCAGGGGGCGCAGCGCGAGGTACGGGACGTTCCCCGTGGTGCGCACGACCGTGCCCTCGGGAGCGCCGATCAGCTCGTCGTGCGGGAACGCACCCTTGTGGGTGTGGAACTGGTTCCCGGCCTGGAGCGTGAACGTGTAGTGGCGACCCTTGGGGTCGGTCAGCTGGACCTGGTCCCCGACCTGGAAGGGCCCGCGTCTGCGGGCGGCACCGGTCGGTTCGGACATGCCGACAATCCTAAGGGAAGCGGACCGGCTCGCAGGACACGGGTGATCGGCGGGCGGTCAGCGGCCGGTCAGGGCCGCGGTCAGCCGCTGCTCGATGTCGCTGAGCGCGGCGACGCCGAACACCCGGCCGTCCGACTCGACGACCAGGTACTCCCCCGCCGGGGTGGCCTGGACGGCCCGCAGCAGGTCCTCGCCGCCGAGGTCGGCGTCCAGCCGCAGCCCGGGTTCGAGGTCCCGGGCGAGCGGGCCGACGGCCACCCAGGGGCGGCGGTGCTCGGGCACCGAGCGGACGGCGGACTCGCGCACCAGGGCGATCGGCTCGCCCCGGCCGTCCACCACGATCACCGCGCCGGCCTGGGCCTCGCGGGCGCGGCGCAGCGCCTCGCCGAGCGGGGTGTCGGCGGTGACCTCGACGGCCCGCCGGGCCACCTCGCGCAGCCGCAGGCCGGGCAGCACCTCCTTGAGCCGGGCGTTGCGCAGGCTGCCGGTGGCGCCGTTCCAGATGATCGCGGCGAGCACCGCGGCCAGCACGGCGTCCACCAGGGTGTCGGTGGTGGTGCGCTCGATCCCGCGGGCGGCGCTCAGCAGCGGCAGGCCGATGAGCACGGCGACGGCGAGCCCCCGGCCGACCCAGGCGGCGGCCACGGTGCCGGCCATCGGCTTGCCGGTGATCGCCCAGACGACCGCGCGCAGCATCCGGCCGCCGTCCAGCGGCAGCCCGGGCAGCAGGTTGAAGGCGGCGACCACCAGGTTGGAGACCATCAGGCCGGTGAGCAGCACCCCGGGCACGGTGGACAGCTCCACCGCCCGCACCGCGAGGTAGAACACGCCGCCCAGCAGCAGCGAGAGCAGCGGGCCGACGAAGGCCAGCCAGAACTCCCGCCAGGGGCTCTCCGCCTCGTTCTCGATCTCGGAGACCCCGCCGAAGAACTGGAGCTGGATCCGCCGTACCCCGAGCTTGTAGCGCAGCGCGACCAGGGTGTGGGCGAGCTCGTGCACCAGGACGGAGGCGTAGAAGGCGACCGCGAAGGAGAACGCGACCAGGTAGCGGGCGCCGCCCAGGTCGGGCAGCACGTCGCCCAGCTGCCCGCCGAACACCCAGGTGATCAGTGCGGCGATGACGAACCAGGAGGGGGTCACGTAGATGGGCACGCCGAAGGGCCGGCCCATCAGGATGCCGCCGCGGCGCTCGGGCGGCGGCGGCGCCGGACGCCCGCCGCCCGCCCGCGGTGGCTGGTCGGAGGGCTGCTGCCCCCTGCTGTCGCTCACCGTGATCCCTTCGGTCGTCTCCCCCGTCGTGCCCGGTGCGCCCACGCTACGTGATCGTGGCCCTCCCGCGCCGCGCGGCCCTCCTGCTGCCTTCATACCCACTCGTCGGCCGCTCCGGCAGCACCGTGGCAGCGGGATGACGGCGAAGGGCAATAGGGTCGTGGTCATGCAGCACACCGAGACCACCAGTGCCGCCGGGCGTCCGGCGGCACCCCCGACCGGGCTCTCCCCGTCCCGAGCGGGGGACTTCCTCACCTGTCCCCTGCTGTACCGGCTGCGGGTGATCGACCGGCTGCCCGAGCCGCCGAGCTCGGCGGCGACCCGGGGCACCCTGGTGCACGCGGTGCTGGAGCGGCTGTTCGACAGCCCGGCGGCCGAGCGGACGCCGGAGCGGGCGCTGGGCCTGCTGCGCCCGCAGTGGGAGCGGCTGCTGGGCGAGCGCCCGGAGCTGGGCTCGCTCTTCCCGGACGACCCGGACGGCGCGGCGCTGACCCGCTGGCTGGCGGACGCCGAGAAGCTGGTCGGCCAGTGGTTCCGGCTGGAGGACCCGACCCGGCTGCACCCGGTGGAGCGGGAGCTCTACGTGGAGACGGCCCTGGACTCGGGGCTGCTGCTGCGCGGCTACATCGACCGGGTGGACGTCGCCCCGACCGGCGAGGTCCGGCTGGTCGACTACAAGACCGGCCGCGCGCCCTCGCGGGACTTCGAGGGCAAGGCGATGTTCCAGATGAAGTTCTACGCCCTGGTGGTGTGGCGCTGGAAGGGCGTGATCCCCAAGCGCCTCCAGCTGGTCTACCTCGGCGGCGGCGGGGACGTGGTCAGCTACGACCCGGACCAGGCGGACCTGCTCGCCGTGGAGCGCAAGCTCCAGGCACTGTGGGAGCGGATCGGCCAGGCGGTGGCCACCGGGGACTTCCCGGCCACCCGCAACCGCCTCTGCGACTGGTGCGACCATCAGGCCAGCTGCCCGGAGTTCGGCGGCACCCCGCCGCCGTACCCGCTGCCGGTCCCGCCGGCCCGTACGTCGGATGCAAGCGATCCCACGGGGGATCCGATGAGCAAGGAGTCCTAGGTGACGATCCGAGTGCTGCTGGTCGACGACCAGCCGCTGCTGCGCACCGGTTTCCGGATGATCCTGGAGGCCGAGTCCGACCTCGTGGTGGTCGGCGAGGCCGGCGACGGCCAGCAGGCGCTGGACCAGGTGCGGGCGTTGCAGCCCGACGTGGTGCTGATGGACATCCGGATGCCCAGGATGGACGGCGTCGAGGCGACCCGCCGGATCGCCGGCCCGGGGCGGGACGGCCCGGCCAAGGTGCTGGTGCTGACCACCTTCGACCTGGACGAGTACGTGGTGGAGGCGCTGCGCGCGGGCGCCAGCGGCTTCCTGCTGAAGGACGTCCCGGCCGAGGAGCTGGTGCAGGCGATCCGGGTGGTCGCGGACGGCGCGGCGATGCTGGCGCCGAGCATCACCCGCCGGCTGCTGGACATGTACGCCACCAAGCTGCCCTCGGGCGACGAGGCGCCGCCGCAGGCGCTGAGCGCGCTGACCGAGCGCGAGCTGGAGGTGCTGAAGCTGGTGGCGCGCGGGCTGTCGAACGCGGAGATCGCGGCCGAGCTGTTCGTCAGCGAGACCACCGTGAAGACCCACGTGGGCCACGTGCTGACCAAGCTCCAGCTGCGCGACCGGGTGCAGGCGGCCGTGTACGCCTACGAGAGCGGCCTGGTGCGCCCGGGAGCCCTGTAGGGGCCCGGGTGGCCCTCCAGGGGACGCAGAAACGTCACGGCGGCCCGTCCGCTCCCCGTCTCGGCGGGGATGCGGGCGGGCCGCCGTCCTGCGAGCGCTACTTGTTGGTCCGGCTGATCTCCCAGAAGCGGAAGTAGCCGGTGGTGTCGACGGTGGACTCGACGCCGGTGACGTACGAGCGGGCCGCGAAGAAGGACTTGTTCTGGTAGAGCGGGATCAGCGGCACGTTCTCGGCCTCGATCGACTGGATCTGCGCGTAGGTGGCGGCCGCGGCGCTGCGGTCGGTCTGCTTGAGGCCCTCCGGCACCAGCCGCCCGCTGATCCGCGGGTCGTCCCAACCGTGGTGGTAGGCGCCGCCGTTGATCAGCAGCGGGGCGAGGTAGTTGTCCGGGTCCGGGTAGTCGGCGAACCAGCCGATGACGTACGCCTGGTACTTGCCCTCGGACCAGCCCTTCCGGTACGAGTCCCAGTCCGCTTCCTGGGCGAGCGTCACCTGGAAGACGCCGCCGGTCTCCAGCTGCTTCTTCAGCGTCTCGGCCTCGTTGCTGCCGGCCCGCGAACGGGACCAGGTCAGGGTGAACTTGACCGGGGTCTGGATCTTGGCGTCGGCCAGGATCTTCTTCGCCTTGTTCACGTCCTGGTCGCCGTAGCGGTCGAAGAAGGCCGTGGTGTGGCCGGGCAGGCCGGCCGGGACCATCGAGTAGAGCGCCTGGACGGTGCGCGCGAAGACGTCGCGGGCCAGTGCCTTGCGGTCCATCATCTGGGCCACGGCCTGGCGCACGGCGACGTTGCTCATCAGCGGGTCCTTGGTGTTGAGGACCAGCGAACGGGTGTCGTTGCTGTCGCCCTCGGTCACCTGGAGGTCGGTCTTGCCGCCCTGCTGGTCGGAGCGGACCTGGGCGGCGGTGTTCGGCTCCAGGCTGTTGTCGGTGAGGTCGACCTCGCTGCGGTCCAGCGCGCCCTTCAGGTCCTCCGACTTGTCGAAGTACCGCACGGTGAACTTGCTGTTCCGGAGCTTCGCCTCGCCGCCGTACTTGTCGTTGGCCGACATGACGACCTTGCCCAGCTGCTTGCCGCCGCTCAGGTTCTCGACCGAGTCGAAGCGGTACGGGCCGGAGCCGATCAGCTTGTCGTTCGGGAGGACCTTGTCGGCGGGGTAGACCTGGTGGTCCACGATGGCGCCGACCGGGCTGGCCAGCTTGGCCGGCAGGGTGGCGTCCGGCGCGGAGAGGTGGAAGAGCACCTCGTTGTCGCCCTTGGCCTCGACGGACTTGATCGAGTCGAGCAGTTCGACCGGGCCGCTCGGGTCGTTGATCTTCTTGGTGCGCTCGATCGAGAACACCACGTCCTGGGCCGTCAGCGGGTGGCCGTTGGAGAACTTCTGGCCGGGCTTCAGGGTGCAGTGGTACTCGATGGCCTCACTGCCGGTGAACTCGCAGGACTGCGCGGCGTCCGGGGACGGCGAGCTGGAGGCGGCCTGGAAGGTGAGCAGCGACTGGAAGGTGTTGCGCAGCAGCAGCCAGGAGCCGGCGTCGTACGCCGCCGCCGGGTCCAGGACACCGGTCAACTGGGTGGTGCCCATGGTTATGGACTTGCCGCCGTCCCCCTTGACCACGTCGGTCACCGATCCACAGCCCGCGACCGACACGGCGACCAGACCGGCGCAACCGAGTACTGCCAGGCGTTCAGCTGAAGTCTTCACGAGGCGCGTCCTTCTGGGTGGCACGAACTGGAGTAGCGTGCCACATCGAACACGTACGACCGGTACCCGCGCAGATGACGTTTGGGACACGGTGGTTGAGGGCATCACGACGCGCCCGACGAGTTGTCAGCCAATGCCCGTTTTCTCCTGCGACGACTCCGGCGCGGAGACCCTCGGGGCCGCTTACCGGCCGGTAGGGCCGGGTCGCAATGAGACGACAATCACACGCGTGAGGCGACCAGGGAGTGCAACAGGTCGAGGTCGACCTGCTCCAGCGAGGACAGCACCAGCCGCCCCGGAGCCGGCTCGATCGCCGCCACCGAGGGCACCGCGACCACCGGGCAGCCGGCCGCCTCGCCCGCCCGCACCCCGGTCGGCGTGTCCTCGATCACCACGCAGCGGGACGGCTCCGCACCCAGCCGCCGGGCCGCCTCCAGGTACGGGTCGGGGAACGGCTTGGTGCGCGGCACCTCGTCCCCGCCGATGGTGAAGGCGAAGTGGTGGGCGCCCAGCGAGCGCAGCACGATGTCGATCACGTGCCGCTGCGAGGCGGACACCAGGGCGGCCGGAATCCCGTGCGCGGCAAGGGTGTTGAGCAGCCGCTCGGCGCCCGGCATGAGCGGCACGCCGCCGGCCAGCAGGTCCACGAAGCGCTGGTTGACCAGCACCCCGAGGTCGGCCGGCGCGATGTCCGCCCCCGTCCGGGCGACCAGGTACTCCATCACCCTGGCCATCGGGCCGCCGACCACCTGGGCGCGGTCCGCCTCGTCCAGCTCGTGGCCCAGCTCGGCGAAGAGCGAGGCCTCGGCCTGCCACCAGAAGTCCTCGGTGTCCACCAGCGTCCCGTCCATGTCCAGCAGCACCGCCTGGAGCCCGCGGCCGTCCCCGTGGTCGAGGACGCGCGTGGCGGTGGGGCTGGTCGTCATGGCAGGGGTCCTTCCGGCAGGCCCGGGACGCTCCCGGGGAAGGCTCGGGCCGGCCCGCAGGTGAGCGGACCGGCCCGTTCAGGATCATCCAGGATACGCCCGCTTCGTCCGGAAAGAGCGAACGCGGTGGAAACCGGGGGTTACCGGGCGTTGAAGTACTTCGCCTCCGGGTGGTGGATCACGATCGCGTCGGTGGACTGCTCCGGGTGCAGCTGGAACTCCTCGGAGAGCACCACGCCGATCCGCTCCGGCTTCAGCAGCTCGGCGATCTTGGCCCGGTCCTCCAGCTCGGGGCAGGCCCCGTAGCCGAGCGAGAAGCGGGCGCCGCGGTACTTGAGCGCGAACATGTCCTTGACGTCCTGCGGGTCCTCGCCGGAGAAGCCCAGCTCGTAGCGGACCCGCGCGTGCCAGAACTCGGCCAGCGCCTCGGCCAGCTGCACCGAGAGGCCGTGCAGCTCCAGGTAGTCCCGGTAGGAGTTGTCGGCGAACAGCTCGTTGGCCGCCTCCGAGATCCGGTTGCCCATGGTGACCACCTGGAGGCCCACCACGTCCCGCACCCCGGACTCCTCCGGGCGGAAGAAGTCGGCCAGGCAGAGCCGGCGCCCGCGCCGCTGGCGCGGGAAGGTGAACCGGGTGCGCTCGGTGCCGTCATCGTGGAAGACGATCAGGTCGTCGCCCTTGGAGTTGGCCGGGTAGTAGCCGTAGACCACGGCGGCCTCCAGCCAGCCCTCCGTCTGCAGCCGGTCCAGCCAGGCCCGCAGCCGCGGCCGGCCCTCGGTCTCCACCAGCTCCTCGTACGAGGGGCCCTCGCCGGTGCGCGCGGCCTTCAGGCCCCACTGCCCCTTGAACAGCGCGTCCTCGTCCAGCCAGGAGGCGTAGTCCGCGAACGGGATGCCCTTGACGATCCGGTCGCCCCAGAACGGCGGGGCGGGCACGGTGTTGTCGACGGCGACGTCGGAGCGGATCTGGCCGAGGTTGACCTCGGGCTCCGGCTCCTCCACCACGACCCGGGCGTGCCGGCGCTGCTTGAGCTCCGGCAGGGCCGCGCCCGGCACGCCGCGCTTGACCGCGATCAGCGCGTCCATCAGCCGCAGGCCCTCGAAGGCGTCCCGGGCGTAGCGGACCTCGCCCTCGTAGATCTCGTGCAGGTCCTGCTCGACGTAGGCCCGGGTGAGCGCGGCGCCGCCGAGGATCACCGGGAAGCTCGCGGCCAGCTTGCGCTGGTTCAGCTCCTCCAGGTTCTCCTTCATGATCACGGTGGACTTCACCAGCAGGCCGGACATCCCGATCACGTCCGCGTTGTGCTCCTGCGCGGCGTCCAGGATCGCCGAGACCGGCTGCTTGATGCCCAGGTTGACCACGTTGTAGCCGTTGTTGGACAGGATGATGTCGACCAGGTTCTTGCCGATGTCGTGGACGTCGCCCTTGACGGTGGCCAGCACGATGGTGCCCTTGCCCTCGCTGTCGGACTTCTCCATGTACGGCTCCAGGTGGGCCACCGCGGTCTTCATCACCTCGGCGGACTGGAGCACGAACGGCAGCTGCATCTGGCCGGAGCCGAAGAGCTCGCCGACCACCTTCATGCCGGCCAGCAGGGTGTCGTTGATGATCTCCAGCGCCGGGCGGACGGTCAGCGCCTCGTCCAGGTCGGCTTCCAGGCCGTTCCGCTCGCCGTCGATGATCCGGCGCTGCAGCCGCTCGTCCAGCGGCAGCGCGGCCAGCTCCTCGGCCTTGGAGGCCTTCACCGAGGCGGCGGAGACGCCCTCGAACAGCTCCAGCAGGCGCTGCAGCGGGTCGTAGCCGTCCCGGCGGCGGTCGTAGACCAGGTCGAGCGCGGCCTCGCGCTGGTCCTCGGGGATCCGGGAGATCGGCAGGATCTTGGAGGCGTGCACGATCGCCGAGTCCAGGCCGGCCTCCACGCACTCGTGCAGGAAGACCGAGTTGAGCACCACCCGGGCGGCCGGGTTGAGGCCGAAGGAGATGTTGGACAGGCCCAGGGTCGTCTGCACGGCGGGGTGGCGGCGCTTGAGCTCGCGGATCGCCTCGATGGTCTCGATGCCGTCCCGGCGGGACTCCTCCTGACCGGTGGCCAGGGTGAAGGTGAGGCAGTCGACCAGGATGGAGCCCTCGTCGATGCCGTAGTCGGCGGTGAGTTCGGCGATCAGCCGCTCGGCGATCGCGACCTTCGTGTCGGCGGTACGGGCCTGGCCGCTCTCGTCGATGGTCAGCGCGATCAGGCCGGCGCCGTGCTCGCGGGCCAGCGAGGCGATCCGGCCGAACCGCGAGTCGGGGGCGTTGCCGTCCTCGTAGTTGACCGAGTTGAGCACCGCGCGGCCGCCGAGCGCCTCCAGGCCGGCCCGCAGCACGGGCGGCTCGGTGGAGTCCAGCACGATCGGCAGGGTGGAGGCGGTGGCCAGCCGGCCCGCGATCTCCTTCATGTCGGCGACGCCGTCGCGGCCGACGTAGTCCACGCAGAGGTCCAGCAGGTGGGAGCCGTCCCGGATCTGGTCGCGGGCGATCTCCACGCAGGCCTGCCAGTCGCCGGCCAGCATCGACTCGCGGAACTTCTTCGAGCCGTTGGCGTTGGTGCGCTCGCCGATCGCCAGGTACGAGGTGTCCTGGCGGAACGGCACCGCCTGGTACAGCGAGGCCGCCGAGGGCTCCGGCCTCGGCTCACGGACCGCGATCGGACGGCCCTGGACCCGCTCGACCACCTGGCGCAGGTGCTCGGGGGTGGTGCCGCAGCAGCCGCCGACCAGCGAGAGGCCGTACTCGCGGGTGAACACGTCGTGGGCGTCGGCCAGTTCGGCCGGGGAGAGCGGGTAGTGGGCGCCGTCCTTGCCGAGCACCGGCAGGCCCGCGTTCGGCATGCAGGACAGGCCGATCCGGGCGTTCTTGGCGAGGTAGCGCAGGTGCTCGCTCATCTCGGCCGGGCCGGTGGCGCAGTTGAGGCCGATGTAGTCCACGCCCAGCGGCTCCAGCGCGGTGAGCGCGGCGCCGATCTCCGAGCCGAGCAGCATGGTGCCGGTGGTCTCCACCGTCACCTGCACCAGCACCGGCAGGTCCAGCCCGGCCTCGGCCAGGGCACGCTTGGAGCCCAGGATGGCGGCCTTGGTCTGCAGCAGGTCCTGGCTGGTCTCGACCAGCAGCGCGTCGGCGCCGCCGGCGATCAGGCCGGCCGCGTTCTCCTGGAACCCGTCGCGCAGGGTCTCGTACGGGGCGTGGCCGAGGGTCGGCAGCTTGGTGCCGGGGCCGATCGAGCCGAGCACCCAGCGGGTGCGGCCGTCGGCGGCGGCGTGGGCGTCGGCCACCTCGCGGGCGATCCGGGCGCCGGCCGCGGACAGCTCGAAGATCCGCTCCGCGATCTCGTACTCGCCGAGCGCGCTGAAGTTCGCGCCGAAGGTGTTGGTCTCCACGCAGTCCACGCCGACACCGAAGTAGGCCTCGTGGACGGAGCGGACGATGTCCGGGCGGGTGACGTTGAGGACCTCGTTGCAGCCTTCGAGGTTCTGGAAGTCCTCCAGCGTCGGGTCCTGCGCCTGGAGCATGGTGCCCATGGCACCGTCGGCGACCACCACCCGGGTGGCGAGTGCTTCACGAAGCGCGTTCGCGCGACTCTGCTGAGTGATGGACGGGGTGGCTGCTGTGGCCATGGGGCTTCTCCCTGGTGCGACGGCTGTCGGCTTTGCGAACCCGCTTGGTCGGGCACGCACGTGGCCAGGGTATCCGCCCCACGGCTCGGCCCGCCGGTCCGTTCCGTATCCTGAGCGCTCGACCGCAAGGGGGGAGCAAGCGCGTGGCCGGATTCCGGACCTGCGCGCAGCGGGCGGGCCGGGCCCTGACGGCCCCGTTCCGCGCGCTGCGCGACCGCTGGCGGGCATGGTCCCGGTGGCGCCGTGCCCTGCTGGTGCTGGTGCTCGTGGCGGCCGTGCCGGTCGCCGCGCTGGGCTCGGCGTTCGCCGTGTTCCGGCTGCACTACACCGGCGAGCCCGCCGCCGACGCCCGCACCCGGGGCCGGGACGCGCTCTGGCTCGGCCACGCCTGGGTCGACGGCCGCAAGACCGAGGCCGACGTGGCCGAGCTGGGCCGGCAGCTGGCCGGAACCGGCATCCGGGACCTCTATGTGCACACCGGCCCGCTGGAGCACGACGGCTCGCTGCCGCCCGCCGTCCACCCCCGGGGCCGTTGGTTCACCGACACCGTGCACCGGGAGCTGCCCGGCGTACGACTGCAGAGCTGGCTGGGCGACGAGGTCAAGCCGGAGAAGGACGCCCTGGACCTGGAGGACGGCCCCACTCGGGACCGGATCACCGCCTCCGCCCGCCAGGTGCTGGACCTCGGCTTCGACGGCGTGCACTTCGACATGGAGCCGATCCGCCCCGGCTCGGCCGGCTGGCTCGCGCTGCTCGACCGGGTCCGCCCCGTCACCACGGAGCGCGGCGCGAAGCTGTCGGTGGCCGCCCCGCAGATCGACCCCGTCCCCGGCCTGCACACGGCCGGCATCCTGCTCACCGGCCACGGAAAGTGGTGGGACGCGGCGTACTTCACCGAGACCGCCCGCCGGGTCGACCAGATCGCGGTGATGAGCTACGACACCTCGATGCCCACCGAGCCGCTGTACGGCGGCTACGTCGCCCGGCAGACCGAACTGGCCCTGCGGGCGACCCCCGCCGACGTGGACCTGCTGATGGGGCTCCCCTTCTTCTGGGACGACAAGTGGGGCCACTGGGGAGACGCCGAGACCGTCCGGGCCGCCGTCCGGGGCGTGCGGCTGGGCCTGGGCCGGGAGGACCGGCGGCGGGCCGGCTTCGGGGTCGCGCTGTACGTGGACTTCGCCTCGCGGCCCGAGCACTGGGCGGCGTACCGCGACGGGTGGGCGGACGCGGGGTAGCGGCCGCCCCGGCCCGCCGCGGCTCCTCGTGCCGCGGCCCGTCACGCCCCGCCGAGGCCTGTCCCGTCACGCCGCGTCGCAGGTCGAACACTCCTCGCCCCCGGTGAACGCCTGACGGACCGTCAGCCCGGGGCCGCCGATATCCGGTGGCTCGCGACCGCCCGCTCCCGCAGACTGTCCCGGTGCCCGGCCGCCATGCGCATCAAAGCCCGTAGGCTGGGCAGGTAGGGACCATGGAGCGAGGCGTTCCATGGGAGACGAGAGGTTCGACAGTCGGCAGCCGGCCCGTCGGCGCCCCGGCAGGCCAGCCGGGGCGGCGCAGGTCCGACCGCCGACCGGAGGGAGACGCTGGGTGATCGAGCTGGAAGATGTTCCCGAGTTGATCGACCCGGTGATGGTCTGCGCCTTCGAGGGCTGGAACGACGCCGGCGACGCCGCCTCCGCGGCACTGGCGCATCTGGACGAGACCTGGAACGGCAAGGTGTTCGCCGCCCTGGACGCGGAGGACTACTACGACTTCCAGGTCAACCGGCCCACGGTCTGGCTGGACGGCGGCATCCGCCGGATCACCTGGCCGACCACCCGGCTCTCGGTGATCCGGGTGACCGAACCGACGACCAGGGACATCGTTCTCATCCGCGGCATCGAGCCGAGCATGCGCTGGCGCTCGTTCTGCAACGAGCTGCTGGGCTTCGCGCACGAGCTGGGCGTCGAGCTGGTGGTGATCCTGGGCGCGCTGCTCGGGGACACCCCGCACAGCCGCCCGGTGCCGGTCAGCGGGGTCACCTCCGACCCGGAGCTGGCCCGCCGGCTGGACCTGGAGGAGAGCCGCTACGAGGGCCCCACCGGCATCGTCGGGGTGCTCCAGGAGGCCTGCACCCACGCCGGGGTGCCGGCCGTGACGCTCTGGGCCGCGGTCCCGCACTACGTCTCGCAGCCGCCGAACCCCAAGGCCACGCTGGCCCTGCTCAACAAGCTGGAGGACCTGCTGGACCTGCGCATCCCGCCGGGCGAGCTCGCCGAGGACGCCCGGGCCTGGCAGCTCGGCGTGGACCAGCTGGCCGCCGAGGACAGCGAGGTGGCCGAGTACGTCCAGCAGCTGGAGGAGGCGCAGGACACCGCGGAGCTGCCGGAGGCCTCCGGCGACGCCATCGCCCGCGAGTTCGAGCGCTACCTGCGCCGCCGGGAGAACGTCGGGCCGACGGGCGAGAAGCCGGTGGCCGGGCACGCCACCGCCGAGCGGCCGGCCGACCCGGAGGCGCCGGGCGGCCCCGCCCGGGAGAGCCAGGACGGCGCCGAGGACGAGTAGGGCCCGCCCGGGCCCGTCTGTGCCCGCCCGGCCCGTCTGTGCCGAAGGGGCGTCAGGACCAGGTGTCCTGACGCCCCTTCGGCGTTCCGTGCGGGTGCGGGTTACAGCGCGACGCCGAGCAGGGCGTCCACGGTGCGGGTCACCAGGCCGGGCGCGCCGGTGTCGGTGCCGCCCTCGGTGTCCTGGAGGGCCGCCCAGCGGTCGACCGCGGCCAGCGCGGCGGGCGCGTCCAGATCGTTCGCGAGCGCCTCGCGGACCTCGGCGAGCAGCTGCCCGGCCGACGGGCCGTCCGGGCGGGAGACCGCGGCGCGCCAGCGGGCGAGGCGCTCGACGGCGTCGTCCAGGGTGCTCTTGGTCCACTCCCAGTCCGCCCGGTAGTGGTGCGAGAGCAGCGCCAGGCGGATCGCCGCCGGGTCGACGCCCTCGCGGCGCAGCGCCGAGACGAACACCAGGTTGCCGCGGGACTTGGACATCTTGTGGCCGTCCAGGGCCACCATGCCGGCGTGCACGTACGCCTTGGCGTACGGGTGGGTGCCGGTGGCGACCTGGGCGTGCGCGGCGCCCATCTCGTGGTGCGGGAAGGAGAGGTCGCTGCCGCCGCCCTGGATGTCGAAGGACATGCCGAGGTACTGGAGGGCGATGGCGACGCACTCGATGTGCCAGCCGGGGCGGCCGTGGCCGAGCTCGGTGTCCCAGGCGGGCTCGCCCGGGCGGGCGGCCAGCCAGAGCAGGGCGTCCAGCGGGTTGCGCTTGCCGGGGCGGTCCGGGTCGCCGCCGCGCTCGGCGAAGACCGGGCGCATCGCCTCGCGGGTGAGGCCGGAGACCTCGCCGAAGCGCGGGTCGGCGTCGACCGAGAAGTAGATGTCGCCGTCCACCTCGTAGGCGGCACCGGAGGCCAGCAGCTTCTGGACGATCGGGACGATCCACGGGATCGACTCGACGGCGCCGATGTAGTGGGCCGGCGGGAGCATGCGCAGCGCGGTCATGTCCTCGCGGAACAGGGCCGTCTCGCGCTCGGCCAGAGCGGTCCAGTCCTGGCCGGTCTCGACCGCGCGGGCGAGCAGCGGGTCGTCGACGTCGGTGACGTTCTGGATGTACAGGACGTCGTGACCGGCGTCCCGCCAGACGCGCTGCACCAGGTCGAACGCGTTGTAGGTGGCGGCGTGGCCCATGTGGGTCGCGTCGTAGGGAGTGATGCCGCAGACGTAGATCCGGGCGGTGCCGTCCAGCGGCACGACCTCGCGGACCGTGCCCGCTGCGGTGTCGTGGATACGGAGGGGGAGCCCCTGACCAGGCAGGGCGGGAACCTCGGAGGCGGGCCAGGCATGCATGGAAACAACTTTAACCTTGCGAACATTTGAAAGCCTAACCAGTACGAAAGATCGACTGGATTCGCTTCCTGCCATTGCCTGGCGGATTCCCGACTGGTACTGCACGGAACTGGCGTGTCGCGGAACCGGCCGTGTCCGGAATCCGCCCCCGGCTCCGGACGCGGTTGAGCGCCCGGTCGGCCCTGCCGCCGACCGGGCGCCCGGCGCCCCGGGGGACGCGGTCGGAGCCGCTACGACCGCTGCCAGAGGGCCGGCACGTTCGGCGGCTCCCAGCCCGCCATGGCGGTGTGCGCCTGGAGGCAGGTGTAGGAGACGCCGGAGTAGGTGACGCGGTCGCCCGCCTTGTACGCCGTGCCCGCGGCCCAGGTGCCGCCCGGCGGCGGCGTGCTGGGGCCGCCGGTCGGGGTGACCGTGGGCGACGGGCTCGGCGTGCCGGGCGTCTGCGCGACGTTCAGCACGAAGTCGAAGCTGGCCTCGCGGGTCGACCCGTTCTGCCGGACGTTCATCAGCAGCCGGGGGTCGTAGATGCTGTCCGTGTTGTTGCGCGGCTCGTTCGGGAAGTACAGCTGGGTGGTGATGATCGGGCGGCCGGGCGCCTGGAGCTTGACGTGCAGGTGCCGGGTGCGGCCCGGGTAGAGGCCGGGCACGATGGTGTCCAGCTTGTACGCGCCGTTGGCGTCGGTGAACTGGTGGCCGCGGAAGGTGTAGGTGACGTTGTCGTAGTTGCCGCCGTCGTCGGCCTGCCAGAAGTCCAGCAGCACTCCGGAGATGGGCCGGCAGGCGCGGCCGAAGACGTAGCCGCTGACGACCAGGTGGGTGCCGGGGCCGTCGTTGACCATCGAGCTGCGCAGCGGGGAGTTGGGTTTGAAGTACGGCCCTTCGATCTGCTCGATGGTGGGGGCGTCCCCATCGTGGCACTCGGGGGTGGGAGCGAGCGGCTCGCCGCTGCTGATCTGGTCCCGGGCCAGGGCGACGCCGCCGCCGACGAGCAGCGGGGCAGCCCCGAGCGCGGCGGCGGCCTTCAGTACGGTCTTGCGGCTGATCATGCCGTCGGGCGGTGTGGGCATGCGCCGTCTCCTTCTCATGAGGCGGGGTGGGGGCGGCCCTTGCCATGGTGGGGGCATGACAAGGGCCGGACCGGCAGCCCGTTCGCGCGCGCCGGACCGGCCACCGGTGGCCAGCAGCAAAGTTACGGGCCGTCGGGTGCGACCGCGATGGACATGATCCGGGGATCGTGGTGATTTCCGTCGACCCTGGACCGGAACTCCCCCGGGGTCATCCCGGTCTCCCGGCGGAAGAACCGACAGAAGTACGCCGGGTCGACGAAGCCCGCCTCCTTGGCGACCTGACGGATCGTCAAATCCGTGCAGGCGAGCAGCCGTTTGGCCTCCAGGGTCTGCTGGCGGCGGATCAGCCCGCCGGGGGTGCGGCCGGTGGCCTGCTTCACCAGGGTCTGCAGGTGCCCCGGGGAGACGCCGAGCTCCTGCGCGGTGGAGGCCACCGAGTGCCGCACCCCGCCGGGCCGGGCGATCAACCGGGTGAAGGCGGCGGCCACTTCGGCCGGCCGGCTGGGCACCGCCGGGCGGTCGACCGGGGCACAGGCGCGCAGCGCCCGGACGATCAGGATGTGCAGGCTGGCGCGCAGCACACCCTGGTAGCCGGGCGCCCTGGTCCGGTACTCGTGCTCCATGTCGCCGAGCAGCGCGGCGACCGCGTCGGCCTGCTCGCCGAGCGCGAGGGCCGGGCGGGTGGCCAGGGCCCGCAGGGCGGCGAGGTCCTGGGGGTGGCCGAGCAGGAAGTCCTCGTTGAACAGGACGACCCGGCCGGTCAGTTCCTCGGTGTCCGCCCAGTAGTGCACCTGGCCGGGGGTGATCACGCACAACTGCGGTGGCGCCAGCGGCCGGTGGACGAGGTCCAGGACGTGGGCGCCGTGGCCGCCGGTGACGTGGACGATCTCGTAGAACGAGTGCCGGTGGGGGAAGCCGGCCCGCGAGAGCGGGCCGATCGCGTCGAAGCTGCCGATGGCGAAGGGGAGCAGGTGGGGCAGCGGGACCTGTAACCGGTGCAACGGCAGGTCCGGCGTGGTTCGGGGGGTGGGGGTGGTCCGTCGCACATCCATCGGAGCAGTGTGCGACCTGTTCCGGGGAAAGGTCCAGACCATCTGCCCGCCGTTTTCGAAGACTGGCCCGGCCCACCGGCCGCGCGGGCCGCCGGGGCCCGCCCCTGGACTTTTCGCGGGCCCGGGGAACGGGCCCGCGAGGTGTTCTACACCGGCGGCCAGGGGATCGCGGGCCAGTCCTCGGGCGGCAGCGGGTGCCGGCCGGAGTCGCGCAGCCCGGCCACCCGGGCCCGGGTGGCGTCCAGTTCGGCCGCCGTCAGGTGCGGGGCGAGCCGCTCGGCGAGCTCTCCGTCCAACTGCTCGGCCAGCCGGGCCAGCACCTCCAGCGCCTCCTCCGGCAGCGGGTCGCCGGCCCAGCCCCAGAGCAGGGTGCGCAGCTTGTCCTCGGTGTTGAAGGTGACGCCGTGGTCGATGCCGTACACCCGGCCGTCGGCCGCCGGGATCAGGTGGCCGCCCTTGCGGTCGGCGTTGTTGAGCACCGCGTCCAGGACAGCGAGCCGGCGCAGCCGCCGGTCGTCGTGGTGCACCAGCAGGGCGGTCCGCCCGCCCTCGACCTCGGCCCGGACGATCGGCAGCCAGCCCGCCTCCGGGCCGCGCGGGTCCTGGAGCGCCAGCAGCGGCTCGGCCCCCGGGTCCGGCTCGACCCACAGCTGCACCATGCCCGGCCCGTGCGGGCCCTCGCGCAGCACGGTGGGCGGGACCAGCGCCCAGCCGGTCGCGGCGGACAGCTCGTACGCGGCGACCTCCCGGCCCGCCAGGGTGCCGTCCGGGAAGTCCCACAGCGGGCGCTCGCCGGCCACCGGCTTGTAGACGGCCTGGGCGCTCAACGAGCCGTGCGCCACCGTGCAGTACAGCGCGGCGTTGGAGGCCTCGGTGAGCCGGCCGTGCACGGTCAGCTCGCCCTGGCGCAGCAGCGCGAGGGCCGTGGGCACGTCGGCGGCCAGCGCGGCGGCGGCCGACGGGTCGGCCTGCGGCGGGGTGTCGGTGTTCAGCGCCGGTAGCCGTTCGCGCGCGGGCACAGGTGGCCCTCCGGGTCGAGCGGCAGGTTGCAGAACGGGCAGGGCTTGCGGCCGGCCGCGACCAGGTCCAGCGCGCGCTTGGCGAAGACCCGGGCCATCGCGCCCGACAGCCGCACCCGCAGCATGTCCGGGCCGTTCTCGTCGTCGGTGAAGACCGCCTCGGCGGCCTCCTCCTCCTCGTCCTCGACCAGCGCCTGCGCCTCGACCACCAGGCAGGCCTCCACGCTGTCCCAGGCCAGGGCCATGGTGCCGACCCGGAACTCCTGCTCCAGCGGGAGGTCCAGCGGGGCGGTATCGAGCAGGTCCTTCGGGGCGGCGGCCGGGATGGCGGCGTCCCCGCCGCTGCGCCGCAGCGCCTCGTCCAAGACCTCCTCGATCCGCTCGGCGAGCGCCGCGACCTGGGTCTTCTCCAGCAGCACGCTGGTGATCCGGCCCCGGGCGCTGGCCTGAAGGTAGAACGCCCGGGCACCGGGCTGGCCGAGGGTGCCGGCCACGAACCGTTCGGGCTGGTCGTAGAAGAAGACCTGACGGGGCACGCTCTCGCTCCGGATCGTGTCGGTCGGCACGGTTCCGCCGGGGACGGATCGCGGCCGGATGGACTCATCAGTCACCCTACGACCTTCGGGCTCCGGCCGGGGAGCCGAGCCGACGGCGGCGGGGCGGTTGGCACCCGGGGAAGCGGACGGTGCCGCCCCGAACGGCGCCTCCCCGGGCGGCCCGTCGGCGGCGAGGCTCAGACGGTGCCGCCGACCACGGCGTCGCCGGACGGGGTGGCCGCGGCCGGGCCGGGCCGGGGGGCGAGCGAGGCGAGATCGCCGGTGTCACCCATCCTCAGCACGAAGGGCCGCTGCGGGGTGTAGCGGATCGCGGTGACCGAACACGGCTCGACGCTGATCCGCTGGAAGTGGTCCAGGTGCAGCCCGAGCGCGTCGGCGACCACGGCCTTGATCACGTCCCCGTGCGAGCAGGCGATCCACACCGCGTCCTCGCCGTGCTCGACGGCGATCCTCCGGTTCCACTCGCGCACCGCGTCCACCGTGCGGTGGCTCAGCTCGCGCAGCGACTCCCCGCCGGGGAAGGCGGCCCCGGCGGCGTGGTCCTGCACGGTGCGCCAGAGCGGCTCCTCGGCCAGCTCGGCCAGCGGGCGGCCGGTCCACTCGCCGTAGTGGCACTCCCCCAGCCGCTCGTCCTCGGCCGGCGCACCCAGCTCGGGCCGGACCGCCAGCAGCGGCTCCAGCGTCTGCCGGCAGCGCTCCAGCGGACTACTGACCGCCCGCACCAGCGGCACGCCGGCCAGCCGGCCGGCCAGCGCCGCGGCCTGGGCGCGCCCGGTGTCGTCGAGGTCCACTCCGGGCGTCCAACCGGCCAGGATTCCGGCGGTGTTCGCGGTGGAGCGGCCGTGGCGGACGAGCAGCAGGGTGGGCATGGGGTCAGCCTACGGCCTCCGGGCCCGGCCGTGGACCCGGGTTCTCCGCCCGCCCGCCCCGGGCCGGTGGCGGCCGGTGGGCCCGGGTCTCCCCCGGGTCCGTGCCGTACGGGCCGAATCGGGTGACAATGGCCCGCATGATCGTCCACTGCGCCGCCTATCACGACGGCCGCCGGATCGAGGCCCCCGAGGACCTGGCCGGCGCGCTCGCCGCCGCCCGCGCGGCCGGTCCGGACGGCTTCGTCTGGATAGGCCTGTTCGAGCCCACCGCCGAGGAACTCGACCACGTCGGCGAGGAGTTCGCGCTCCACCCGCTGGCCGTCGAGGACGCCGTCAGCGCCCACCAGCGCCCCAAGGTGGAGGCCTACCAGGGCTCGCTGTTCGTCGCCCTGAAGACCCTCGGGTACCACCCCGGCGGCCACGTCGTCACCGTCGGCGAGGTGATGGTCTTCCTCGGCCCGGACTTCGTGATGACGGTCCGGCACGGCGCGGACAGCCCGCTCAGCGGCCTGCGGGCCGCCCTGGAGGCGGACCCCGAGCAGCTGCGCTTCGGACCCAGTTCGGTGCTGCACTCGGTCTGCGACACCGTCGTGGACGGCTACATGGACGTGGCCACCGGGCTCCAGACCGACCTGGACGAGCTGGAGGCCGACATCTTCTCCCCCAGCCGGGTCGGCCGGGACACCGCCGGACGGATCTACGGCTACAAGCGCCAGGTGATGTCCGTCCGCAGGGCCACCGGCCCGCTGCTGGAGCCGATGACGGCCCTGCAGCGCGGCGCCCGCTTCGTCCGCCCCGAGACCGCGCCCTACCTGCGGGACGTCGCCGACCACGTGGCCCGGGTGAACGACCAGGTGGACGGCATGGACCGGCTGCTGTCCGACATCCTGAGCGCCAACCTGGCGCAGGTCAGCGTCCAGCAGAACAACGACATGCGGAAGATCTCGGCCTGGGCGGCGCTGGCCGCCGTGCCGACGATGATCGCGGGCGTCTACGGGATGAACTTCGAGCACATGCCCGAGCTGCACCAGATCTGGGGGTACCCGGCGGTGCTGGTGCTGATGACCGTGGTGTGCCTGGTGCTGCACCGGGTCTTCAAGCGGCACGACTGGCTGTAGTTCCGCTCTCCCGCCGGCCTCCCGGCGCGTCCGGCGCGTCCTCGCCCGGCGCGCCGGCCCGCCCGGTCAGGCCAGACCGGCGCGCTCCAGCGCCTCGACGCCGGTGCGCAGCGCCAGGATCCGCTCGTCCAGGGTGAACCCGGACGGGGCCAGGGTCAGGGTGCTGACACCGGCCTCGGCGTAGGCCTGCATCCGGTCGGCGATCCGGGCGGTGTCGCCGATCAGCGAGGTGGCGTCGATCAGGTCGTGCGGGACGGCCGCCGCGGCGCCCGCGTAGTCCTTGGCGAGGTACTTCTCCTGGATCTCGTCGGCGGCCTGCTCGTAGCCCATCCGCCGGGTGAGCTGGTTGTAGAAGTTCTTCTCCTTGCTGCCCATGCCGCCGATGTAGAGCGCGGCGTAGGAGCGCAGGCCGTCGACGGCGGCCTTGACGTCCTCGCCGACCGCGATGTTCACCGTCGGGCAGAGGTCGAAGCCCTCCAGGGTCTTCCCCGCCTTGGCGCGGCCGGCCGTCAGCGCGTCCAGGGAGAGCGCGGAGTGCTCGGGCGAGAAGAAGATGCCCAGCCAGCCGTCGGCGATCTCGCCGGTCAGCTCCAGGTTCTTCGGGCCGATCGCGGCGATGTACAGCGGGATGCGCTCGCGCACCGGGTGCACGGTCAGCTTGATCGGCTTGCCCGGGCCGCCGGGCAGCGGCAGCGTCCAGTGCGCGCCCTCGTGCACCAGGCGCTCGCGGGACATCGCCTTGCGGATGATCTCCACGTACTCGCGGGTGCGGGCGAGCGGCTTGTCGAACTTCACGCCGTACCAGCCCTCGGAGACCTGCGGGCCGGAGACGCCGAGGCCGAGCCGGAAGCGGCCGCCGGACAGGGTGTCCAGGGTCGCCGCGGTCATCGCGGTCATCGCCGGGGTGCGGGCCGGGATCTGGAAGATGGCCGAACCGACGTCGATCCGCTCGGTCCTCGCGGCGACGAAGCTGAGCACCGTCGCGGCGTCCGAGCCGTACGCCTCGGCCGCCCAGCAGACCGAGTAGCCGAGCCGGTCCGCCTCCTGGGCCACGGCGATGTTGTCGGCGTCCATGCCGAGCCCCCAGTAGCCGAGGTTGATACCGAGTCGCATCTGCCGCACCTTCCAGTGGGTCGGGGTTGTGGCGAGGGTAACCATGCCCGGACCGAACGCGCTACTGACGGGTAGGGGTGGGTTGGGTCACACCGGAGCCGATGATCGTTCTGCGGGTCGGCACCTCTGTCCGCGCACCGGCCGCTACGCTCGGCCGAGGTGGGGAGAGCTCGCCCCACCTGCGCGTTCACAGGGCCGCCGGGGCTCCCGGGGCCACCGGCCAGTGGAGGGCCCGTCCGATGGAAAAGCGTCACCTCGGCCGTACCGGCCTGCAGGTCTCCCGGGTCGGCCTCGGCACCATGACCTGGGGCCGCGACACCGACGAGCAGGAGGCCGCCGAACAGCTCAAGGAGTTCGTCGACGCCGGCGGCAACCTGGTCGACACCGCCGACGTGTACGCGGACGGCGGCGCCGAGTACCTGATCTCCCGGATCACCGACAGCCTGATCCCCCGCTCCGAACTCGTCATCGCCACCAAGGCCGGCAGCGTCCCGGAGTCCGCCCGCCGCTTCGACGGCTCGCGCGGCCACCTGCTCGCCGCCCTGGACGCCTCGCTGCGCCGGCTCGGCACCGACCACGTCGACCTGTGGCAGGTGCACTCCTTCGATCCGGCGACCCCGGTCGAGGAGACGCTCAGCGCCCTCGACATCGCCGTCACCTCCGGGCGCGCCCGCTACGTCGGGGTCTGCGACTTCAGCGGCTGGCAGCTCGCCAAGGCCGCCGGCCGGCAGCACGCCCACCACGGCCGGGTGCCGCTGGCCGGGGCGCAGCTGGAGTACTCGCTGCTCCAGCGCGGCATCGAGCGGGAGGCGCTGCCCGCCGCGCTGGACGCCGGGGTCGGCGTGCTGGCCGGCTCGCCGCTCGGGCGCGGAGTGCTCACCGGCAAGTACCGGCACGGCATCCCGCAGGACTCGCGCGGCGCCTCGCCCTACCTGTCCGGGTTCGTCCAGCCGTACCTCGGGGAGCGCTCGCGACGCATCGTGGACGCCCTCGCGACCGCCGCCGACGGGCTCGCCAGCACCCCGCTGGCCGTCGCGCTGGCCTGGGTCCGGGACCGGCCCGGGGTGGCGAGCGCCCTGGTCGGGGCCCGGACGGTGGCCCAGCTGCAGGCGGCGCTGTCGGTGGAGGCGCTTACGCTTCCGGATGAGATCCGTGGTGCGCTGGACGACATCTCGTCGCCGGTGCACCGCTACCCGGACCAGGGGTGGACGGAGCTGTGACCCCCGGGCCCGGTTGTCGAGCAGAACCTGCAGTGGAGTGACCTTGGAGCGGACGACGATGACGGACACGGGGAACGGCGCTCCGGAGGTGACCGCCGGGGCCCGGCTGACCGCGGAGGAGAAGGCCGCCAAGTTCGCGGAGCTGGCCCAGCGGATCCGCGGCATGCAGCCGGAGGACGCCGCGGAGAGCGCCGCACGGGCGGGCGCCGCCCGCGCGGAGGCCTCGATGGTGGAACGCCCGGCGGAAGCCCCGGCCGGGGAGGAGCCGGCCGGGGAGACCCCGGCGGCGGCTCCGACGTCCGTGGCCCCGGAGCCCGGGGAGCCCGAGCCGGCCGCCCCGGCCCC
>NZ_JBEZUT010000031.1:0-41847 GCF_040636595.1 Kitasatospora sp. NPDC036755 | reverse complement strand
GGCAGGGCCTTGACAGCCTCGTCGAGGCCCTTGGCGTCGAGGGCGGCGAGGTCGGCGCCGGTGTCGGCGACCAGGGCGACGATGCCGTCCAGCTGGCGGCGCCCGTAGAAGAGGAGGTAGGCGGTGTCGCCGTCCTTCTTCCCAGCAGAGATCCCGGTCGACTTGATCAGCGCGTCGGCGACCCGCTGCGCGTCCTCAACCGCGATGCCGCCGCGCTCGGCGATGCCCTTTGCCAGCTGGGCGGCGATTCGCTTGGTGCGGGTGGCGAGGTCCTGCCGGTCGCGGCTCTCGGCGAAGTGGACGCGGGTGGCGCGCTTCCAGGCCTGGGAGGAGACGCGGGAGCGGCGTTTGCCGCCGAAGTAGGCCTCCTTTGGGTTGCCGTTGTCATCCCGGTTGAGGTTCGCCGGCGGGACGGTCTGCAGGATGTGCACGTCGATGTAGAGACGGGCGGTCATGCGCTTCTCCTCGAAGGGTGGCGGTGGGCGTGCCGGGGTGGTGACTGTTCGCCGGTGCGGTCAGCTAGCGGCGGGGCCCTTGTCCTTTTCGTTGTCCTTCCAGGCCTGGTAGCC
Source organism: Kitasatospora sp. NPDC036755 (assembly GCF_040636595.1). Classification (NCBI taxonomy): domain Bacteria; kingdom Bacillati; phylum Actinomycetota; class Actinomycetes; order Kitasatosporales; family Streptomycetaceae; genus Kitasatospora; species Kitasatospora sp. NPDC036755. Next base: position 41,278 of record NZ_JBEZUT010000031.1, on the reverse strand, counting down.
GATGGCCCACTTGAGGCGGACCTGCGGGCGCCGGTCGGTGTGGTGCCAGGCCTGGATGTCGGCCATCAGGTGGTTGTAGTCCAACGGCTGCCCGACGGTGCGAAGTTGGGTGACCAGGCCGCGCAGGTGGACCAGCAGTGCGGACACGCTGGTCGCTCCGGCGAGCTGGGCGACGCGGGTGTCGAGCGCGTCTTCGCTGAACTTGCCGCTGCGGCGCAGGGCCCGCAGCGCCTCGCCGAGCTTGACGCCGCGACGGTGCATCGGCGTGGACTGGCTCTGCTGGTGGAGTCCGTAGAGGGCGAGGGCCGCGTGTTCGGCCTTCTGCTCGTCGGAGACCTCGTCGCGCAGCGCGAGGACGTCGTTGACCTCGCAGCTGTAGAGCGGCCACATCTTGGGGCTGTCCATGACGGGGCGCCCGAGACCGGAGCGCATGGCGGCGAGGTCCTCACCCGGGGGGCGGCGCGGCTGCTGGGTGTGGGGGTTGACGCGCCAGGTGTGGTCGGGGGCGGTGACCTGATCCCAGTACCGGCGCCGCTTGGCGGTGAGGGTGTGTTCAGTCGTCAAGGTCCGCTCCACGGTCGGGTTCGAGGTCGGGTCCGGTCTCGGCCGCCCGGGCGGCGGCCGCTTCCCTGACGGCGGCCGCTTCCCTGACGGCGTCGGCGTAGCGGGGAAGGATCTCGTCGAGCCGGTGCCGGAAGTTGCCGCCCGCCGTGCCGAGTCGGTAGGTCTGCGGCTTGCCCAACGTGCCGGCCGGGCTGACGACGCGGCCCGCGAAGGTGGTGGCGGGGGCGGCCAGCAGGAGCTCGTTCGCCGCGTCCCGCGCGCGGCGGTGGGCGAGTTCCTCCCAGGCGAGCCTGCCCCGCTCCAGGATGTCGTCGTCGGTTCCGGCGTCGCGGACGCCGGCGAGCAGGCGGCGCACCAGGGGGTCGAGGGTGTGCAGGAGGAGATCGCCGGGGCGCTGGCCCTTGTCCCCCGGGATGGGGTCGGTGCCGGCGGCCCGGCGCAGGTCGGCGGAGAGGTTGTTGACGGCCTGGGCGAGCTGTTCCGCCTGCTCGGCCACGTCCAGGAGGAGCTGGTGAGCCTCGCTGTCCTGGTGGAGGGCGAGCAGGGGCAGCGGGATCGCGTCGTGGATGACGTCCTCGACGACGGAGGACTGGGTGCCGTAGACCATGCCGAAGGTCTCGACCTGAAGGGGGTAGTCGGCGGGGAGTTCGCCTTCCTCCTGCAGTGCGCTGACCTCGTCGAGCAGGATGCTCGTCTCGAAGGCGCCGTCCGGGCCCTGGCGGATCGGGGCGAGGAGGGCGTCCAGGCCGCGCCAGGCGGCCTTGCCCTGGGTGTGGCGGCGCGGCCTGCGCTCGGGCAGGACCGAGGCGGACTTCTTGGCGGGAGCCGTGAACGTCCAGGCCGTGTGCGGCTCCTGCTCGGACGTGGGCGTGAGCCGGTCGCCTGCGCTGATGACCACCCGGGTGACCTTCAGCCGGCCCGCGTCGTCCTGGTGCGGGATGAGCCGGATCCGCCGGGCCTGCCAGGTCCACAGGTCGAGGAGGCCCTCGGCCGCGCGGGACTCCCAGACCGGTCCGTGCGGCCCGCGCTTCCATTGCGGGACACCGAGAGCCTTGGGCGGGGTGAGCGGGAGGTTCAGCAGGAGGGTCTCGTACAGAGTGCGTCCGATGGGGACGATGACGCCGAGCTGGCCGAGCGGGCCCTTCGGGTTCCCGGTCGTCTTTCCCGCCTTGACCTGGTCGTCTCCGACGACACCGGTCTTGATCGCTGCGGTGTCCCAGCAGTGGGTGTGCACGAGCCAGTGGGCGGCCCGGGCCGGTGTCAGGTCGAGCGGATCCGCGTCCGTACGGCTGGCGAACAGCGGGACGTTGTTGCCACTCGCGGCGGTCGCCACGAGGGCGGCGGAGCCCTTCGTCTCGCCCTTGGCGGTGCGCAGTCCGGCCACCTGCCCGAACGGAGCCACGGGATCGAAGAGGTCGAACTTCGCGCGGTGCTCGTCGAGGTACCTCTGGAGACTGCCCAGCTCGTCCTTCGTGAACCCGCCCTCCCGCATGAGTCGTTCGCCCTTCTGCCGGAAGCTCCGGGGCGCACCGGTGGCATCGGCGACGACGGGCAGCAGGACCTGGCGCAAGACGGCCGGGAGCTGGGTGGAGAACTCCACGACGAGGCCCTCAAGCTCGTGGCACCGGGCCAGGACCTCGGCGATCCCCAGCTCCACGGGCGGCCCGCCGCCGACGGGCCGCACCGTCAGCCACGGTTCGTCGACAAGGTTGTACCCAGGCACGCGCTGTTCTCCCAACTAGCCATGTTTAGCCTGCCGTTCGTTCATCGTGGCACCGGTGGTGACCCGTTGTGGGGTAAATGCTTGAATTACCCCTCGGTCCCGCGGGCTTCGTCCGCGGGGATGGCCCCTGGCCGTGTTTGCGAGCCGGTGTCGGCTGCAAGTCGGCCCCGCGCTCGCGGGGTTGCGTTGGTGGGCTGGCAACTGCCCAGCCCACCGACTCGCCGTCATCCGTAACGGCGCCCTCCGCTCACCACGAGGCCAAGCCGGTCGTCGTAGCGCAGCCGGAAGTCTCCGAGGACCGCGGCACCGTCCTCGTCGAGTTCGAGGGCCAGGCTGAATCGCAGCCACGGGTGGTCGCGCCAGCCCGACAGGGGGCCGAGCACCTGCTCGGCCACCTCGGTCGGGCCGGCGGGCAAGCGCACCGTTCCGGAGAGCACGTCGTCCACCATCTCCGCCGCGACCTCGCCGTTCGGCCCGAGCTTGCGACCCGTCATCGTGTGAAGGTCGCGGTCGGTGCGGCGCACCAGGACCACTTCCGCACTGCGGTCCCCGTCGCGGACAAGTGCCTCGAACTGACCCTCCGCCAGCGTGCTGTGGGCTCCGTAGTGCAGGCCGGCCAAGGTCGGCTCCCCGTGCTCCCCGGCGCGGGTCAGCACGTACTGGGCGGCTTCCGCCCGGCGTTTGGCCTGCCGTTCCTCCCAGACCCGCAGGGCCTGCACCTCGGCCTCGGCCCACTCGGCCGGAACGACGGGATCGGTGCCGTAGACGCGGGCGACCAGGTCCGGGACCCGGCCGGGGATGCTCCAGACACATACGCCTGCGCCGCTCGTCGCCGTCCGCATGACCTCGGCGCCCGTGCGCAGCAGGAGATAGCGGCCGTAGATCTTCTCGGAGGCCTCCAGGATGCGTGGCGCGTCGTCGCCTCGGAGGCCGATGCCGGTGACGACGACGGTGGGCTGGGCCAGCAAACGGGGGCGCTTCACCCCGTCGTGGCGGTGGAGGCGGCCGATACGCTGGAGGAGGAGGTCGATCGGGGCGAGGTCGGTGATCAGCAGATCGGCGTCGACGTCGAAGGACTGCTCCGCGAGCTGGGTGGCGACCACGATCAGCCGGTCGGGGCGCTTGACCCCCTTGGCCGGCGGTCCGAGGAGTTCCAGCACCTCTTGAGTCCGGTCGGCTCGGTGTCCTGCGTGCAGGCGGCCGTGCAGAAGGCGGACATCGGCGCCGAACTCCTTCCGGAGGGCGCCGAACGTGGCCTGGGCGCGGGCGACGGTGTTGCGGATGACCAGGACGCACCCGCCGTCGGCCAGGCGTTCCCGCAGGTAGTCGGTTACCTGCGCACCCGCCGGTTCGACGCCACTCCGGTGGTCGCGGGGCCCGTGCGGCACCGGCGGTTCGTCAAGCACTTCAACGCGCACCGGGAGGTCGTCGCGCCACGGCTCCGTGCTCTCCACCAAGAAGCCCGGACGCCCGCCCTGCTCCGCCCACACGGCCGTCACGTTCGGGTACCCTTGCGGTTCCGGAAGCCCCGGGAGATCCGGATGGTCCGGATGGTCCGAGACCTCAGCCGACCGTGCACCGGCCAGGTAAGCGGCGGCCAGGCTGCGCCGCTGCTCGGGCGGCAGGGTCGCTGACAGCAGCACCACCGGCACCCCGGCCTGGCCGAGCCACCACAGGCCCTCCAACAGGAACTGCGACATGTAGACGTCGACCGCGTGGACCTCGTCGAGGACCACGACTTTGCCCACCAGACCAGCCATCCGGAGCATCACATGTTTGGTCCGGGTCGCGGCGTACAGGAGCTGGTCGATGGTGCCGACCGCGAACGGGCTCAGCAGGCCACGGCGACGGCCGAGGAACCACTCGGCGGGAGCCCTGCGCTCCCCGCCCTCGCAGCCGTCGAAGCAGTCGGTCCGCATGCCGAACTCGTCTTCCCCCACCGACGCGAAGGGGTCGTCGGCCTCCTGCCCCCACTCCCCCGCGCCCTCCAGCAGGGAGCGCCACTCCTTGTTGAACATCCGCTTGCCGTGCAGCAGCGCGACCTGGTCCTCCAAGCCGTCCTCGACCTTGCGCAGCCACGACCGGACCTGGGTGAGCATCGGGTCCGCGGTCGCCTGGGTCGGCATGCCCAGGAACACCCCGTCCGCACCGTGACGCGCGGCCAGCAGCTCGGCCGCCGCCAACGCGGCCTTCGTCTTCCCCTCCCCCATCGGCGCCTCGACGATCACCAGGCCAGGCCCGCCCATCCGGCGCACCACATCGGGGACCAACTCCTGGGAGGACCTGGGCCCATGGCCGAAGCGGTCCCGAAACGACTCGGGGCCGGGCACCGCCAACGCCCCCCACCCACCACGCAGTTCGAGCCTCGACCACGCCGCGGCGGCCCGCTGCCGCGCCTGGGGCAGCGTGACCGTTGTCAGATCGGACACGCCCTCGAAGTGCCGCTCATCGCTGGCGATCCAGTCTGCCATCACCACAAACCCGGACAACTGGAGCTGCACCGCACGACTCGGCACCAACGCGGGCTCCACAGCGGCAAGCGGCGCCTCACTCTCGTAGCCGAGCTCCCGGGAGAAGACCTCCACAAGCGCCGACTGCGCCATCTTCCAAGGTCGGCTGGATCCCTGAAGCTTTTCGTTCTTCTTCGGTGGGCTCAACTGTCCCACTGTCGGGATCAGCCCGTGGTGGCCGGCGACCAGCGGCCACACCCAGCCGATCTGGTCGCCCGCCCACTTCGCTTCGGCGAGCAGCGCCCTCAGCACGCGGGCGCCGGCCTTGTCATGCCTCCAAGAGGCGCCCTTCACCGCGTACTTGTCCCAGGTGAGGCCCGATTGACGGACTGCGGCTTCGCCGGCAGCGTCGAGCTGCTGGAACACCGGGGTGGCCTTGCCGCAGTCGTGGATCCCGCACAGCCAGGCGAACAGACGTCGGCCCATTCCCGGGCCACCCGCGATGGCGTCCAGACGCCATCGCGTCACCGGCGGCAGGTAGCGGTCCCAGATCATCTCCGCCACGGCGGCAGTGTCCAGCATGTGCGACAGCAGAAGGTTGACCGTCCCCCCGGCCCGCCCCGCGGACTTACCCCACAGCGCGCCCAACCAGCCCCTGACCTCGGGTGGATACCACCGCCAGCGGTCCTCGACCATCATCCCGACCTCCACGCGCGAGTACGCTTCGGGAGCGTAGGCCACGACGCTGACAACGAGCTTGCAGGCAAGCGGATATGACGACTGGACATATATAGTGATCGGCAAACTGCTGGCCGATCGAACTGAATCAGCCGGCTTCCTCTGACGCCAATCACCGCAGGTCAGGAAGTGTCGGCCCCGCGCTCGCGGGGGTTGCTCCCGGCAGCGAAATACCGGAGTTATCCACAGGTTGTCGGCCCCGCGCTCGCGGGGGTTGCTCTGCCATCCACGGGTACACCGATGGCTGCCCGCAGTCGGCCCCGCGCTCGCGGGGGTTGCTCCGGAGCCCACCACACCGGCCCCTGCCCCGCCATGTCGGCCCCGCGCTCGCGGGGGTTGCTCCGTCCTGGGCCAGGACCTGAGCGGCCACTCCCCGTCGGCCCCGCGCTCGCGGGGGTTGCTCAGTGACAGCCCGCCCGCACCGCACTGGTCTGGTGTCGGCCCCGCGCTCGCGGGGGTTGCTCTGCACGACGGGGATGTAGAGCACCGTGGATTTCGTCGGCCCCGCGCTCGCGGGGGTTGCTCCCGCGCACGCCTGGCGCGGTGGGCGGGCACGCAGTCGGCCCCGCGCTCGCGGGGGTTGCTCCGCCTCGTAGACCGGTTCGTCCTGCTGTCCGCGGTCGGCCCCGCGCTCGCGGGGGTTGCTCCCGGGCCGCGAGCCGGTTGACCAGCCACAGGCCGTCGGCCCCGCGCTCGCGGGGGTTGCTCCATCGTGGTGCACCGCACCGGCCACGATGCCGAGTCGGCCCCGCGCTCGCGGGGGTTACTCCGAGTAGGAGGAGCGCCGATGTCCGACTCCGCCGTCGGCCCCGCGCTCGCGGGGGGTTACTCCCAGGCGAACAGCTCCTTGATCACCTCGCAGGTGTCGGCCCCGCGCTCGCGGGGGTTACTCCAGGTTCGGCAATTTCGGGTAGCGCAGGAAGTTGTCGGCCCCGCGCTCGCGGGAGTTACTCCTTCTCGCCCTGGCGGGCCGCGGCGCGCGCCTTGTCGGCCCCGCGCTCGCGGGGGTTACTCCAGCGCCGCGGTGCGGACCACGTCGTCCTCGCCGTCGGCCCCGCGCTCGCGGGGGTTGCCTCGGTTGGATGATTCGGCAGATCCGGGCTTGATCGTGGCCAACTCCTCGATGACTACAGTGCCCGACGCTCGACCAACTTATTGCCTATCTTCGGCTTGTTGGGGAGAGCTGTAGCCGAGGACGTGGTCGACGGCATCGGAGGCAGCCAATCCGGTGGCCCGGAGGGCGGCCACTCCGGAGTGTCAGAGTGGGGTGGTGCCGCCGCCGATGGCCATCGGGGGGATGCGGCCGTCGGGTGTGGCGAGGGCCGTCAGGCGGAGGGGGACCGCGCCAGGAGGCGGTTGACGAGCGTGGTGAGCTCGGTGGGGGTCCTGACGGCGGCGAACTCGTCCTCCTCGATGTCTATGCCGAACTCGCGCTTCAGCCTGCTGAGCGTCTCCAGCAGGGCCAGCGAGTCGTAGCCCAGGACGGCGAAGTCGAGCTCCTCGGGCTGGTCGGCGGGCTCCAGGGGGTCACCCTCGCCGGCGCACTCGCGCAGGATCGCCAGGAGCCGGTCGGTGGTCAGGTGGGTCATGGTGGTCTCTTCTCCGGTCACGGTTGGGTGGGGTCGGACGGGGGCCCGCCGGGTCCGGTCACGACCAGGGCCGAGTTGAACCCGCCGTGTCCGCGGGCGAGGATCAGCGCCGTACGCAGCGGGCCCCGGCGCGGGCTCGTCACCAGGTCGAGGGTGTGGTCGGGCAGCGGCCGGGCGACGTTGACGGTCGGGGGGATGACGCCGTCGCGCAGGGCCAGTAGCGCCGTGGCCACGTCGAGCGCGGAGCCACCCGAACTCAGCCGCCCGGTCATGGTCTTGGGGGCGGTGACCGGTACGCCGTACGGGCCGAAGAGGCCGCGCAGGGCTTCGGCCTCGACCGCGTCCTCCGCCCGGGTGCCGGCCGCGTCGGCGAAGACCACGCTGATGTCACCGGGCCGCAGCCCGGCGTCGTCGAGGGCCGCTCGGGCGGCGCGCAGCAGGTTCGCGGGCCGGCCGGAGTCCGGCGGCGGGTCGAAGGTGGCCGCGTAGCCGGTGATCCGGCCGTACCAGCGGCCGTCGTCCAGGGCTCCCCGCGTACGGGCCGCGTCCTCGCGCTCCAGGACGAGCAACGCGCCGCCCTCGCCCGGCACGTAGCCGTCGGCCTCGGGGTCGAAGGGGCGGTAGGCCCGGGTGGGGTCGGTCCGCCGGCTCATCCGGGCGGTGCTGAGCTGGGCCACCCAGCCCCAGGGGCAGGGGGATCCGTCCACCGCGCCGGCGAGGACCATCCGCTGGCCGCGGCGCAGGTCGCGGCGGGCCTGCCCCAGGGCGTCGAGGCCGCCGGCCTGTTCGGTGACCAGCGCGCCGGCGGGGCCGCGCAGCCCGTGCCGGATGGAGATCTGTCCGGTGTTGACGGCGTAGAACCAGGCGAAGGACTGGTAGGCGCTGACGTATTCGGGGCCGCGCCCCCACAGGTTCTCCAGCTCCCGGTGGCCGAACTCGAAGCCGCCCGCGGAGGCGGCGGTGACGACTCCGGCCCCGTATTCGGGCAGGGCGGCCGGATCGACCCCGGCGTCGGCGAACGCCCAGTCGGAGGCGACCAGCGCCATCCTGGTCATGTGGTCGGTCTGCGGCAGGAGCCGGCCGGGCAGGTGCTCCTCCGCGACGAACCGGGGGATCTCGCCGGCGAGCCGGCTGGGGTAGCGGTCGGCGTCGAAGCGGGTGACGGGGCCGATCGCCGAGACGCCGTCCAGGGTGTTCGTCCAGTGCTCGTCACGGCCCAGGCCCGTCGGGGCCAGCACGCCCATCCCGGTGACGACCGGGTCGGCCCCGCTCACGCGGCGGCCCGTCCCCGGCTGCCGGGCTCGGTCAACACCATGGCGCTCTGGAAGCCACCGAAGCCGCTGCCGACCGTGAGGACGTCGGACACGGCCACCGAACGGGCCTCCAGCGGCACGTAGTCGAGGTCGCACTCCGGGTCGGGCTCGCGCAGGTTGGCTGTGGGCGGCACCACGTCGTGCCGGATGGCGAGGGCGCAGGCGGCGATCTCCAGGGAGCCGATGGCGCCCAGCGAGTGGCCGATCATGGACTTGATGCTGCTGACCGGGGTGCGGCGGGCGTGCTCGCCGAGGCTGAGTTTGAAGGCCGCGGTCTCGTGCCGGTCGTTCTGGCGAGTGCCCGAGCCGTGGGCGTTGACGTAGTCGATCTCCGACGGGTCGGTCCGGGCCTCCGCCAGTGCCGCCCGGATCGCCTCCGCCATCTCCCGTCCGTCGGGGCGCAGTCCGGTCATGTGGAAGGCGTTGGAGCGGGCCGCGTACCCGCCGATCTCGGCGTAGACTTCGGCGCCCCGGCGGCGGGCGTGCTCCCGCTCCTCCAGGACGAAGACCGCGGCGCCCTCGCCGAGGACGAAGCCGCGCCGGGTGCGGTCGAAGGGCCGGGACGCCTCGGCCGGCCGGTCGTTGTAGGGGCTGGTCGCCTTGATGGCGTCGAAACAGGCCACGGTGATGGGCGAGATGGGGGCCTCGGTCGCGCCGGCCACCATCACGTCGGCGGTGCCGTCCACGATGAGGTCGGCGGCCCGGCCGACCGCGTCCAGGCCGGAGGTGCAGCCGGTCGACACCAGGGAGACGGGGCCCTCCGCCGCGATGCGGTCGTGCGCGACCTCCGTGGCGATCGAACTGGGGACGAAGTAGTCGAACAGGTGTGGCACCGCATAGGTGTGGTCGACCAGCCACCGGCTCCCGCTGTCGCTGACGACGGCGTATTCGTTCTCCAGACCGGTGGTGCAGCCGACGGCACTGCCGATGACGACGCCGACCCGGGAACGGTCCAGGGCGTCGGGGTCGATGCCGCTGTCCTGGATTCCTTCGCGGGCGGCGACGACGGCGAATTGCGCGGCCCGGTCCATCCTCCGGATCTGCCGGGGTGTGAGCCCTTCCGCCGCAGGGTCGAAATCGCATTCCGCCGCCATTCGGGACCGGAATGGCGAGGGGTCGAACGCGGTGATGGTGCGGGTGGCGGTCCGGCCGGATGTCAGCAGCTCCCAGAACGGCTTCACACCGATCGCACCGGGCGCCACGATCCCGATTCCGGTGATGACCGCGCGTCGATTCTCCGGCGCTCTCATTCCGTCCCCCCCTTTACCTTCGTGTGTTCATCCGAATTCCCTGCCCCGGTCCCGACACCGCGGATCTCCGGGCCGGCACCGGCGGTAATGCCCACGGAGGGATCGTGCGCGGATCGGCTCGCATTCGGCTCAATGGCCCGTGGAGGGTCGCCAGGGGGCTGGGCGGCGGCTCCGGAAGCGGGTCCGACGTCCGCTCCGGCCGTCCGGTGGGACGCTCCCCCATTCGAGTCCCGCTGGAGGACTACTCGAACAGGCGGGCATGCAGGGCCTGTTGGGCGGAGACTGCGCCTGGGCGGCAGTGCGGTCCGGGGCCGGGAGAGCGGTGCCCCCGCCGGTCGTGGCGGGTGGCGGACGCGGTAGTGGTGGCGGGAAAGGATCGCTCGGCGCCCGAACCGTCGACCCCGGTCGAAGGACGGAACCCGCGAGCTGACGAGCACCGTGCGGCGACCACGGCCGCGCGCCCACCGGGATCGAATATCCGCCACTTCCCAATCGGTCGGACTTTACGGGAACTTTTCCTTCGGCGGGCAATGCAAAACCAGACAAACAAGACATCTCGTTCTTTTGGCAGTGATTCAGACCGCCACCTCCGGGCCCGCTGCCGGTCATTGACCAGGTGTATTTAAGGACTTACGGTGAAGTCGTGACGATCACCTGATGACGAGATGCGTGCTCGATCTCATCCGGAGCGACCCCACCACTCCGCTACGAGCACGACAAGATGTCAGGCCCCACCTGAACGGGAGGAACATCTTGGAGTTCCGGCTTTTGGGCCCCGTCGAGATCCTGTGGCGGGGGCGCAACATCATGCCGACCGCGCCCAAGCCGCGTCAGGTCATATCCCTGCTGATACTGCGGCACGACACCGTCGTGCAGGCACCCGAACTGATCGACGAGCTGTGGCCCGAACTCCCGCCCCCGAGCGCGGTCACCACCCTCCAGACGTACATCTACAAGTTCCGCAAGCTCCTGCTGAAGCAGGGCCTGGGGAACCTCCTGCAGACCCAGCCGGGCGGCTACGTCCTCAGCATCCCGGAGGACACCCTCGACGTCAGCCTCTTCGAGCGGGAGGCCGAACGGGGCCAGGAACTCCTCCTGCGGAACGAGTCCGCGGCGGCGCTGGAGAGCTTCGAGCGGGCCCTGGCCCTGTGGCGGGGCCCCGCCCTCGCCGACGTCGAGACCGGCGGACGGCTCTTCTCCTACGTGACCCGGCTGGAGGAACTGCGCTTCCGCATCCTCGAACTGCGGATCGAGGCCGACCTGGAAGCCGGCCGGCACCGCGAACTCATCAGCGAGCTCAAGGCGCTGGTCCTGGCCCACCCGCTGCACGAACACCTGCACGGGCTGCTGATGGTGGCCCTGCACCGATCCGGCCGCCGGCACGAGGCACTGGAGGTGTACCGGATCCTGCGCCAGAAGATGATCGACGAGCTGGGGCTCGAACCGGGCGGCGACCTCGCCCGGCTCCAGTACACCCTGCTCTCCGACCCGCCCGCCGAACCCCCGGGGCCGCGCGGCCCGCAGCCCGCACCGGTGGCGCCCGCCCTCGCCCCGGCCGGCGAGCGCACGCCCGCGCCCGCGCCCGCGCCCGCCCACTCCCCCACCCTCCTGCCGCCCGCCGCGGTCTTCCCGGCGCCGCCCCTCTCGCCGCCGGATTCCATCGGGACACCCGCCCAACTGCCCGCCGGACTGGCCGGGTTCGTCGGCCGGCAGGCCGTCCTCAAGGAGCTGGAGGCGGCGCTGCGCGAGCCGGACGACCCCGAGGCCCACGGCACCGCGGCCCGCATCGGCGTGATCAGCGGACCGCCCGCGATCGGCAAGAGCGCGGTGGCCGTGCACCTCGCCCACCTGCTCCGCACCCGCTTCACCGACGGACAGCTGTACGCGGACCTGCGCGGCTCCTCCACCGAGCCGCGCGACCCCGCCGAGGTGCTGCGCGGCTTCCTGCGGGCCCTCGAAGTCCCGGCCTCACGCATCCCGGAGAGCCTGGAGGAGTGCGGGGCGCTGTTCCGCTCCCGCACCTCCGGGCGGCGCATCCTGGTGCTGCTGGACGACGTCGAGTCCTCGGCCCGGATCCGGCACTTGCTGCCCGCCGACCCGCGCTGCGCGCTGCTGGTCACCAGCCGCCGCCGGATGGCCGCCCTGGTGGAGGCCGAGCACGTCGAACTGCACGCGCCGCCCCGGGAGGAGGCCCTGGAGATCCTGGCGGCCCTGGCCGGCCGCCACCGCGTCGAGCGGCAGCCGGAGGCCGCGCTGCGGATCGTCGAGCTGTTGGGCCGTCACCCGCTCGCCCTGCGCTGCGTGGGCGGGCGGCTCGCGGCGGGCCCGGGCCTCTCGCTCGCGGTGCTCGCCGACCGGCTCGGGGCCACTCCCCGCATCCTGGACGTGGCCCGGCTGGGCGAGCTGGACGTGCGCTCCCGGTTCGAGGCGAGCTACCACGGACTGACCGGCGCGGAGCAGGAGGTCTTCCGGCTGCTCAGCGAGGTGGACGAGTCGCCGTTCACCGCGAGCCGGGCCGCCGAGCTGCTGTGCCGCCCGGCCCAGGACCTGGAGACCATCCTGGAGGAGCTGGCGGACCACCACCTGCTGGCCACCGACCGGCGCGGGGACGGGATCGGCCGCTACGTCTTCGACCGGCTGGCCCGCGCCTACGCGCGGGAGCGGCGGGAGGACGCGCTGGCCGCCCGGCCGCTGGTCCAGCAGGCGGCGGTGCGCTGAGGCGGGCCCGGCAGGTCCCGCCGGGCCCGCGACGGCGGTCAGCGGCTGTCGAGGCATCCTCCACAGCCGGCCGTCAGGCTCGGCGGCACGCGTCCGCGGCTGCCGCGCGCAGGCGCCCGGGCGAGGTGCCGGACACCCCGCCCGCCGATCCGCCCACACGAGACGAGGACGATCCCGCCATGCCGAACGAAGAGCACGTGTCCCCCGAAGCACCCGGCGGCGCCGAGGTGACGTTCGTCAACCGGTTCACCGTGCTCGGGCCGGCCGAGGAGTTCGAGGAGGTCTTCGACCGCACCTCCGCCTTCATGGCCCGGCAGCCGGGATTCGTCCGGCACACCCTGCTGCGGGAGGTGGACGACCCGGCCCGCTACGTGAACCTCGCCGTGTGGCGGGACCGGGACTCCTTCCGGCGCGCGGTGGGGCACCCGGACTTCGTCCCGCACGCCACCGCGCTGCGGTCGCTGAGCCTGAGCGAGAACGGACTCTACGCGGCCCGGCTCTCCCGGCCGGCGGCGGACGGGACGGACCGGCCGGTCAGGACAGGTTCTTGAGCACCTCGCGCAGGGCCTCGATCACCCGGTCCTGGGCGTCCGCGGTCAGCGAGGGGTACATCGGCAACGAGAAGATCTGACCGGCCAGCCGCTCGGTCACGGGGAGCGAGCCCTCCCCGTGACCGAGGTGGGCGAAGCCGGTCATGGTGTGCACCGGCCACGGATAGCTGATGTTGAGTTCGATGCCCCGGGGCCGCAGCGCCTCGATGATCTCGTCCCGGCGCGGGTGGCGCACCACGTGGACGTAGTACACGTGCTCGTTGCCGGGGGCCGTCTCCGGGAGGACCAGGTCGGTGTCGGCGAGCCCCACGGCGTAGCGCCGGGCGATGTCCTGCCGAGCCACCACGTAACTGTCCAGGCGGCGGAGTTTGCGCCGCAGGATCTCGGCCTGGACCTCGTCCAGCCGGCTGTTGTGGCCGGGCAGCGCGGTCACGTAGTACCGCTCCTCCATGCCGTAGTAGCGCAGCCGGCGCAGCGCGCCGTCGACCTCGGCGTCGGAGGTGAGGACGGCGCCGCCGTCGCCGTACGCGCCCAGGACCTTCGTCGGGTAGAAGGAGAAGGCGGCGGCCCGGCCCATCGTCCCGGCCGGGCGGCCGTGGTGACGGGCGCCGTGGGCCTGGGCGCAGTCCTCCAGCACGGCCAGGCCGTGCCGCTCGGCGAGTTCCTCCAACGGCGCCATGTCCACGCACTGGCCGTACAGGTGGACCGGCAGCAGGCAGCGGGTCCGCGGGGTGATGGCGGCCTCCACCTGGGAGACGTCCATCAGGTAGTCCTCGCCCACGTCGACGAAGACCGGGGTCGCCCCGGTGCCGACGATGGCGACCACGGTCGGGGCGGCCGTGTTCGAGACGGTGATCACCTCGTCCCCGGGCCCCACCCCGAGGGCCTCCAGACCGAGCTTGACGGCGTTGGTGCCGTTGTCCACCCCGACGCAGTGCGGGACGCCGTGCCAGGCGGCGAACTCCTCCTCGAACGACCGGACGCTGTCGGCGAGGACCAGCCGGCCCGAGCCGAAGACGGTGTCCACCGCGTCGAGGATGTCCTCCCGTTCCGCGGCGTACTCGTCCAGATATCCCCATACGCGAATGGTCACAAGAACTCTCTTCTCTTTCGTCTTCGACAGGCTCCGACAAGCTCCGGCGGGCTCGGACCGGGCTCGGACCGGGCTCGGGCCGGGCTCGGACCGGGCTCGGACCGGGCGCCGGCGGGCTCCGATCCCAGCCGACGGCACTCGCATCCGTCTCGCACCCGGTTCGACACCGGTGCCGGTGTCAGTCGCGGCGGGCGACGAACAGCCCGCGCGCCGTCCAGTCCGGCCGGAGGTACTCCGCCGGGCAGCCGGCGTCCGTGAACGCGGCCAGGTACTCCTCCTGCGTGAACAGGGTGAGCAGGTCGATCTCGGTGAACTCCCGGATGCCGTCGGCCTCGCCGACCACGAACCGGACCTCCATGCGGGTGGTGCGGCCGTGTCGGGTGGAGTGCGAGATCCGGGCGACGGTGCGCCGCTCGTCACTGGCGAGGTCACCGGCCACGTACCCGTCGAGGAACCGTTCCGGGAACCACCAGGGTTCGACCACCAGCACCCCGCCGGGCCGCAGATGGCGGGCCATCGCGGCGACCGCCGCCCGCAGGCCGGCCAGGTCCGGCAGGTAGCCGATGGCGGTGAAGAGGCAGACCACCGCGTCGAACCGGCGCCCGAGGTCGAACGCGCGCATGTCGCCCCGGTGCAGCGGCACCCCGGGGAGCCGGCGGGTGGCGCGCTCCAGCATCGCCGGGGCGAGTTCCAGGCCCTCGGTGTGGCCGAAGCGCCCGGCGAAGGTCTCCAGGTGGGCGCCGGTGCCGCAGGCGACGTCCAGCAGGGAGTCCGCCCCGGGCAGCCGTTCCCGGATCAGGCGGGTGATCGCGGCGGCCTCCGCGGCCCAGTCCTTGCCGCGCGAGCGGTAGACCAGTTCGTAGACCTCCGCCAGGTCCTGACCGTACATCGGACTCCTTCGGTGCGGGTGCGGGTACACGTGCGGGCAGGCGTGCGGGCCCGGTCACGGGCGGCGGACGCTCATTCGTCGACGATCGCCACCGCGCGGGCCCAGCCGGCCCCGGCCCCGGCCACCTTGACGGGGAAGCAGGAGACGCGGAAGCCGTCCGGGCCGGGCAGCGCCTCCAGGTTGGCGAGCCGCTCGATCTGGCAGTACTCGCGGTCCCGGCCGATCACGTGCGCGGGCCACAGCACCGAGCGGTCCCCGGTGGCCCGGTAGCGGGCGATGATGTCGCCGAACGGCGCGTCCAGGCTGAACGCGTCCGTGCCGATGACCCGGACGCCGAGGTCCAGCAGCAGGTGGACGGCCGGCCCGTCGAGGCCCGCGAACTCGGTGAAGTACTTCGGGGTGCCCTGGTGGCGCTGGGCCCCGGTGTGCAGCAGGACGATGTCCAGCGGGGCGGGGCGGCGGCCGATCCGCGCGAACTCCCGCTCCAGGCGGTCCGCGCCGATGACGCCGGTGGGCGCGTCGGTGAGGTCGAGGACCAGACCGGGCCGCAGGAACCAGTCCAGCGGCATCCGGTCGATGTGCCGCGGCACGCCGTCGCCGTAGCCGGCCCGCGATCCGTAGTGGGAGGGCGCGTCCACGTGGGTGCCGGTGTGGGTGGTGAGGGTGAGGCGGTCCAGGGAGAGGAACTCACCGTCGGGCAGTTCGTCGGGGCCGACCTCGATGCCGAAGTGGGTGCGCATCTCCTCGCTCATGTGCACGGCGCCCTCGCGGGGAGTGAGGACCTCGTGCTCCACGGGATCGGGTTCCCAGAGCGTGGCGTCCACCGGCGAGGACAGGTCGATGAGCCGCACAGGGCACCTCCGTGGGGTCGGGGCGGCAACCTCGGGGCCGCAACCTCTGGGCCGCAACCTCTGGGCCGCAACCTCGGGCCGGGCCCCGGGTCGGAGCCGGCCGCGGCGTCGGGCTCCGGATCCTCCCGGCCGGCTCCGGAACAACGGTGGAGCCGGGCTGGAGCCGGAGGCGGGCCCGGGCACCAGCCCGGCTCCAAGCGCGGGCGCGAACATCCGGGCAGCGTCCCGCGATCCCGCGGGCGAGGAGGGAGAACCATGACGGACACCGTCAGCCCGGCGCAGGAGGCGTACCCGGCGCTCTGCGCCGACCTGGGGCACTTCTACGCCCGGCAGATGCAGCTGCTGGACTCCGGCGAGGCCGAGGCGTGGGCCGCCACCTTCACCGCGGACGGCCTGTTCGCGCCGCCGTCGCTGCCCGAGCCGGTCCGCGGCCGCGCCGCCCTGGCCGCCGGGGTGCGCACCGCGCACGCAGCCCTGGTGGCCGGGGGCGAGGTCCGCCGGCACGTGCTGTCCACGGCGGCGGTGGAGCGCGCGGCACCGGACGGCTCGGTGCGGGTGCGCTCGTACGTGCAGGTGGTGGCGACCCGCCAGGGCGAGGACCCCCGGCTGCTGCTGATGTGCGTGTGCGAGGACCTGCTGGTCGTCGAGGACGGCCAGTGGCGGGTGCGCGAACGGTACGTGACCCGCGACGACCGGCCCTGAGCACGGCGCGAGGCCCGGCGGAACGTCCTGGTGACGTTCCGCCGGGCCTCGCTCGTCCGGCCGTCGGCGCCGGCGTGCCGTCAGCGCAGCGAGTCCGCCGAGACGATGACGGGCTTCGGGAACGGCAGCACGAACCGGCCGCCGGCCCGCAGGAAGGCCTCCTCCTTGCGCAGGATCTCGTCGGCGTAGTTCCACGCCAGCATCAGGTAGACGTCCGGCGGATCGGTCCGCGCCCAGTCGGGGCTGCGCACCGGGATGTGGGTGCCGGGCAGCACCTTGTCCTGCTTGAGGACGGTGGTGTCGGTGCAGTACGCCACCTCGTCCGGGCCGAGCCCGCAGATGTTGAGGATCGTGGTGCCCTTGGCCGACGCCCCGTACCCGGCGACCCGGTTGCCCTCCTCGACCAGGGATCGCACCAGGGCGGGCAGTTCCTCCCGGACGGCCTGGACGCCGCGAACGAACTCCCGGTAACCGGCCTCGCTGCCGAGCTCCGCCCGTTCCTCGGCCGCGATCAGCGCCCCGACGGTCGCGCCGACCGGCCGCCCCTGTTCGGGGCGGCCCACGAACGCGAGGAGGGAGCCACCGTGCACCGGGAGCCGCTGCACGTCGAACAGGCTGAGGCCGTGCCGGGTGAACAGCGTGTCCAGCGTGCGGACCAGGAAGTACGACAGGTGCTCGTGGTAGATGGTGTCGAACGCGTTCTTCTCCAACAGGTCGACCGCGTACGGGACTTCGATGACGAACACGCCGTCGGACGCGAGCAGCTCCCGCACCCCGGCGAGCACCCCGGCGAGGTCGTCGATGTGGGCGAAGACGTGCCGGCCGAGGATGATCCGGGCCGGGCCGTGGTCCCGGCGGACGGCCCCGGCGGTGGCGGCGGTGAAGAACTCGGGCACGGTGGGGACTCCGAGCCGGTCGGCGGCGGCCGTCAGGTTGCGGGCCGGGTCCACGCCGAGCAGCCGGGCCCCGTGCGGGGCGAAGGCGGCGAGCTGCTGGCCGGTGTTGCTGCCGAGCTCCACCACCAGGTCGCCGGCGGCGAGGCCGGCCCGCTCCCGGCACAGGTCGGCGACCCTCGCCATGTGCCGGGTCATGGTCTCGGAGTCCGAGGTGACGTAGCTGTAGGTGCGGTACAGCACCTCGGGGTCGACCACGTGGGTGACGCTCATCAGCCGGCAGGAGCGGCAGGACACCACGCCCAGCGGGTAGGCCGGCTCGTCCACGTAGGAGGCGGCCGGTTCCAGGAAGGCGTTGGCCAGCGGCACGTCGCCGAAGGAGACCACCTCCTGCCAGTCCGAGGCTTCGCAGACCCGGCACCGGGTGACCGGGCGTACGTTGTCGGGGTGCATCACGGCACCTTCCTCTCCGCGGTCGGCGCCGGCTCGCCGGGGACGAGCAGGCTCTGCAGGCAGGCCACCAGGCTGCGGGCCTGGATGTTCAGGTAGTGGCTGTGGCGCAGCAGCTCGACGAGCTGGTGCACGGTCATCCACCGGTAGTCGGGGTCGTCGGGGGCGACGTCGGTGTCGGCGTCGCCCTCGACGATCAGGTAGCGGTTGCGGGCGTGGTGGAAGCGTCCGCCCTCCTCGGAGAGCACGGACCGGAAGCGGATCCGGCCCGGGTCCGCCGCCTCCACCGCGTCGAGGAAGCGCGGCCGGGCGCTGCCCGGCAGGTGCGCGTAGGAGTCGGGGGTGCACTGGACGGTGGGGGCCAGTTCCACCACGTCCATGTAGCCGGCCTCGGCCCGGGCGTGCATCAGGACGTGCAGCACCCCGTCGATGGGCCGGGTCAGGAAGGCGACCACGCCGGTGCCGTGCGGTTCGATCATCGGCTGGGACCACTGGGCGACCTCCCGGCCGCCGGCCTCCACCCGTACGCCGATGACGTCGAAGAAGGCGCCGCTCTCGTGCGAGATCCGCTCCGGGGTGCGGTGCCAGCCAGGAAGTCCGGCGAGCGGGACGCGGCGCACCCGGACCTCGGTGCGGGTGCGGGCCTCGGTGATCCAGCTCAGCACGGAGTCCAGCGAGTGCCGGGCCCCGGCGGACGGGTCGCAGGAGCGGAACAGGGCCGCCCGGAACTCGTCGTCGGGCGGGCCGAGTTCGCGGGCGAGCCGGGCGTCGGCGAACGGCAGGCAGGACAGCACGGTCCGGGCGTCCATGTTGACCAGGTCGTCCTCGGCGAGGAGTTGGTGCAGCTCGCCGAGGGTGAACCAGCGGAAGCCCTCGTGCACCTCCACGTCCCCGTACGCCTCGACCACCATGTTCCGGTTCCGCTTGTGGTGGAAGGCGGAGCCCTGTTCGGACTGGCGCACGTCGACCAGCGGGCCGTCCGGGCCCGGGTCCCGGAACAGTTCCAGGTACGGTACGGGCCGGCCGCCGTGGACGCCGGTGTAGTTGCTGCGGGTGGCCTGCACGGTCGGCGAGATCTGCAGCCCGTTGGCGTTGCCGGGCTCGACCTTGGCCTGCATCAGGCAGTGCAGGATCCCGTCGAACTCCTGGACCAGGATGCCGAGGACGCCGATCTCGGGCTGGTTGATGATGGGCTGGCTCCAGGCCGGCACCGGGCCGTCC
Organism: Kitasatospora sp. NPDC036755; assembly: GCF_040636595.1. Lineage (NCBI taxonomy): Bacteria > Bacillati > Actinomycetota > Actinomycetes > Kitasatosporales > Streptomycetaceae > Kitasatospora > Kitasatospora sp. NPDC036755. The sequence goes on along the minus strand of NZ_JBEZUT010000031.1, from coordinate 22,283 downwards.
GGGATCCGCACCTCCAGGCCCTCCACGGTGAAGAAGCCACCGGTGTGGTGGCGCAGGTTGCCGGTGCCGGGGTCGGTGCGCCAGCCGGCGAGTTCGTCCAGCGGGACCCGTTCCACCCAGGTGAAGGTGCGCTTCGCGGCCTCGGCGAACCAGTCGCGGAAGTCCTGGCGCGAGGCGGGCCCGTCGGGCCGGGCGCGGGCCGAGGCGGCGACGCGCAGGGGGGTGGCGGCGGTGCGCCGCCGGCTCGCGGGTCGTGCGGTTGCTTCGGTCATGCTCGCTCCAGGTGGTCCGTGCGGGACGCGTCCCACATGTCCTTGATCGAGGCGGGCAGGTCCACCTGCGGTCGCCACCCCAGCAGCCGGGCCGCGCGGGCGATGTCGGCGAGGGTCCAGTCACCGCCCCGGGAGTCGACCGGGGCGGTGCGCCGCCGGACCGCGCCGGGCGGCGGGGCCGCGGCGGCGACGAGCAGGTCGATCAGGCGGCTCACAGGTACTGCCTCGCCGCGACCCACGTTGATCACCTGGCCGGTCACCGGGGCGGTGGCGGCCGCGAGGACGGCGCCGGCCAGGTCCCGGACGTCGAGGTAGTCGCGGTGGGCGTCGGCCACGGTCAGCTCGGCCGGGCGGTCCGGGGTGGCGGCGCGCAGCAGGCGGACCGCGGCGCCCAGGAACCCCGCCGCGACGCCCGGGCCGCACAGGTTGACGACGCGCAGCACCACGCCGTCCACCGCGCCCTCGCGGGTGGCGCGGAGCACCGCCTCGGCGCCGGCCAGTTTGGTGCGGGCGTAGACGGAGCCGGGGTTCGGCGCCCAGGTCTCGTCGACGGCGGTGCCGGCGGGCAGCGGTCCGTACTCGTGCACGGAGCCGATCTGCACCAGGCGCGGCGGGCGGGGGGTGCGCGCGCACGCGGCCAGCAGGTTCTCCACCAGCCGGACGTGGGCGCGCTCGTTCTCGGCCGCTCCGGTGACCCAGCCGCCGGCCGCGTTGACCACGGTGTCCACGTCGGCCTCGGCGAGCAGTGCGGCCAGCTCGGCCGGGTCCGCGGCGGCGACGTCGAGGGCGTGGAAGCGCCGGCCGGCGGTGTCCGGGGGCCGGCGGCGCGCGACCTCGGCCACGGGCCGGCCGGCCCGGGCGAACGCGGCGGTCACCGCGCCGCCGACCCAGCCGGTGGCGCCGATCACGGCGACGGCGCCCGTCCGCGGCCCGGCGGTCATCGGGCCGGGCGTCCGCACAGTGCCCGTTCGAGGTCGAGGCACGCGCGGTACTCCGGGAGGGTGCCGCTCTTCTCGGCCGTCTCCAGGGTCGGCGCGGCCCGGTCCCGTTCGGACATGACCGGGTCGACGTCGCGCGGCAGCGGCAGGCCGAGCGCCGGGTCGAGGACGGAGAGCGACAGCTCGTGCTCGGGGACGTACTCGCCGGAGAGCATGTACGACATCACGGTGTCGTCCTCCAGGGCCACGAAGGCGTGGGCGACGCCGACCGGGAAATAGACGGCGCGGAAGTCCTCCTGGTCGAGCAGGACGGCGTCCGAGCGGCCGTATGTGGGCGAGCCGACCCGGACGTCGATGACCAGGTCGAGCGCCCGGCCGCGCGCGCAGTACACGTACTTGGCGACCCCCGGGGGCGTGAGGGTGTAATGGGCGCCCCGGATCGTGCCGCGCCGGGAGCGGCTGTGGTTGGTCTGGGCCACGGGGAACAAGGGATGCCCCAGGGCCTCGCGGGCGGCCGTCTCCTGGAACGGGGAGACGAAGAGCCCCCGTTCGTCGGTGAAGACCTTCGGCCGGAACTCGAACGCGCCGGCCACGGCGAGTTGTCGCGACTCCATGTCACCGTCCTCGTTGCTGGTGGTGGCGCCGGCGGGGACCGGCGGTGGGATGGTGCGGGGTCAGATGACGCGGACCTCCGGCGCGTAGACGATCCAGCGCCCGCCGGACTCGCGGAACAGCCGCTCCTTGGCCATGATCTCCTCGGCGTGGTTCCAGGCGAACAGCACCACGTAGTCCGGGTAGGGCTGGGCCAGGGCCTCGCTGGGGCGGACCGGGATGTGCGAGCCGGGCATGAGCTTGCCGTGCTTGGCCGGGGTCACGTCGCAGACCCATTCGATCAACTCGGGTCCGATGCCGCAGTAGTTGGTCACGGTGGCGCTCTTGGCGGTGGCGCCGTAGCCGACGACCCGCTTGCCCTCCGCGCGCAACTTCCTCAGCAGCGTGGTCAGTTCGGTGCGGATGCGTTCGATCCGGACAGCGAACTCGTCGAACACCTCGGGGTTGTCCAGCCCCCTGCGCCGCTCCTCGGCTGCCAGTTCGGCCACGGCCCGGTTCGGGGTGCCGCGGCCGGCCCGCTTGAGGGTGTAGCGCAGTTCGCCACCGTGCACCGGCAGCCGTTCGACGTCGACGACCTCGAAGCCGTGGCGGGCGGCCGCGTTCCGCACCGAGGTCAGGGTGAAGAAGTAGAAGTGCTCGTCGTAGATCTGGTCGAAGGTGGTGCGTTCGAGGATGTCACCGAGGTACGGGTCCTCGAAGACGAAAGCGCCGTCCGGGGCCAGCAGGGTGTCGAGGCCCCGGAAGACGGAGTCCAGGTAGGGGATGTGGCAGACAGTGTTGGCGGAGTAGACCAGGTCGGCGGGGCCGTCGGCGGCCAGGATCGCGGCCGCCGTCGCCTCCTCGAAGAACTCGGAGCGGACCCGGACGCCCTGCTGGCGGGCGAGTTCGGCCACGCCGCCGGAGGGCTCGACACCGAGGTGACGGATGCCCTCCTTGGCCAGGGCGCGCAGCATCACCCCGTCGTTGCAGCCGATCTCCACCACGAACGGGTCGGGCCCACGCAGGTGGTCCCGGGACAGCCGGGCGGCGGTCCGCTCGAAGTGCCGCCGCATGTGGGCCGAGCCGGACGAGTGGTAGGGGTAGGCCTCGTGGAACATGCGGTCCCGGGCGACCTCCTCCAGGAGCTGGGTCATGCCGCAGGACTCGCAGATGCCCACGGCGAGCCGGAAGAAGTACTCCTCGTCGACGCGTTCTGGGTCCACGAAGGCGTCGGACAGTGGCTGGCGCCCGAAGTCGAAGAACTGACGGACGGGTCCTCCACAGACACGGCACATGGGGCCTTCCTCGGGATTCATCGGGCCCGGGGCGGGATCTGCCGCCGGACGGTTCCGTGGCGGGCGGCGGGGAAGCGGAGCACCCCGCTGGTGATCGGTGAACGGAGCCGGCGCAGCACCTCGCCGGTTCGGGTCAGGTCGGGCAGCTCCGCGGCGAGGGCCCGCAGGGCCGCGTCGGCCGCCAGCCGCGCCGCCGGGACGACGAGGCCGCCGTGGTGGCCGTCCTCGGGGAGCAGCCGGCGGTCGGGGGCGGGCCGGCGGAGGTCGAAGCGGTCGGGGTCGGGGTGCCGCCGGGGGTCGCGGTGCACGGCCTCGACCAGCACCACCACCTCCTCGCCGGCGGCCACCCCGGTCCCGGCGATTTCCAGGTCCTGCCGGGCGTACAGTCGGCGCAGCCGGACCGGCGGCGCGTGCCGCAGGGTCTCGGCGACGCAGGCGGTGGCGAGCCCGGGGTCCTCGACCAGGGCCCGCCACTGCTCGGGGTGGTCCAGCAGGAGGGCGAGCGCGTTGCCGACCAGCGTGGTGGTGACGTCGACGCCGACCGTCGCGAGCAGGACGCTCACGGTCAGCACGTCGTCGGCCGCGGCCGCCGGACGCCCGTCCGGGGGCGGGAGCCGCAGCAGCCGGCCGGGCAGGCCGCCCCCGGTCGCACGCCCGACCGTCTTCCCGGCGTTCGTGTTCCCGGCGACCGCCTTCTCCGCGTCCGCGACCGTCTCGGCGAGCAGGGCGCGGAGTTCGGGCAGGGCGGCGCCCAGCCGGCGGGCGGTGTCCAGCCTGGGCGGGCAGAGCGTCGCGTCCAGCGCTCCGGCGGTCGCGCCGCACAGTTCGGCGAAGCGCTCGGCCCGGTGCCGCGGCAGCCCGAGCAGCACCCGGGCCGTCTCGACGGTGGTCGGCCGGATCAGGTCGTCCACCAGGTCGAACCGCTCGCCGAGGGCGGCCGTCCGGCTCCGGTAGGCCCGTACGGCCGGTGCCCGCAGGCGGCCCACGGCCCGTTCGCCGAGGACCGGTTCGGCCCAGCGCGCCAGCCGCTCGTACTCCTCGCGGTCGAGTCCGGTGGGCAGTTCGGCGAGCGGCAGTGCCTCGTGCAGGGCGGGAACGTCCCAGGGCGCCGGTTCGCCGGCCGGCTCACCGGCTGACGCCCCGGCCCCCGGTGGCCGGGGCGTCAGCCGCCGGTCGGCCAGCGCGGCGGTGGCCGCCTCGTGGTCCGCCGTCACCCACGCCTCGGCGCTGCTGCGGTACAGGGGGCCGCGCTCGCGGACCCGCCGGCCCAGTTCGGCGCGGTCGTCCCCGGCAGCACGAAGCAGCAGCGCGTACGGATCGCCCTTGGTGCCCAGGATCCACTGCACGCCGCGCAGGGTCAGCAGCACACGCCCCAACTCGCCGTCGGTCATGCTCGCTGTCATGGGGAAGGACGCTAGGCAGGTCCCCTCGATCACCCCTCGACTTCCCGTGGCCGGGTCCGGGCGGGCTGTCGAGCCGGGCACGAGGGGGGCGTGGCACCCACGCCCTAGCGTGACGCGGTCATGGACATCATCGGCAAGGGATTCATCGCCCGGTACCTGCGGCCGCTGCGCGAGGCCTACCCCGGGGTGACGGTGCTGGCCGCGGGCGTACCCCGCCAGCACCTGCCGGACTCCGAGCACGAGCGGGAGGCCGCGCTGGTGCGGGACACGGTCGCGCGCTGCCGCGACCGGGGTGACCTGCTGGTCTTCCTCTCCACGGTGAGCATGTACGGCGGCCCGGGCTGCCGGGGGCGGGAGGACGACCCGATCGTCGCCAGCACCCGCTACGGCCGGCACAAGCACGCCCTGGAGACCGTGATCCGGGAGTCCGGCGTCGAGCACCTGGTGCTGCGCCTGGCGTACGTCCTCGGGCCGCACGAGCCCGACTTCCGGCTGGTGCCGACCCTGCTGGCGCAGGTCAGGACGGGGCTGGTCCGGGTGCACCCGGGGGCCCGGCGCGACCTGCTGCACGTGGCGGACTTCGTCCGGCTCGTGGACGGGCTGCTCGCCGCGGGCGTGCGCAACGAGACGGTGAACGTGGCCTCCGGCGACTGCGTGGACGTCCGGGATCTGGTGGCCCACCTGAAGCGGCGACTGGGCCTGGAGGCGGCCGAGGAACTCGTCGGCGGCGGGGACAGCGCCTTCTCGCACTGCCCGTCGGTGGCGAAGCTGCGGCGGCTGGTGCCCGGGTCGGCCGGGCCCCCCTTCGGGCCCGGCTACCACCGGCGGGCGCTGGACCGTTATCTGCGGGAGACCGGTGCCTGACCGGCCGGACCGGCCGAACTCCGGTACGGGACGGGGACTTTCGGGACGGGCAGCGACTCTCGAACGGTCGTCGAACCGCACCGGACATCATCGAGGCCGTCCCGATCGCACCGGGCGGCCGGATATCGAGCGAAGGAAGCGGGAACGCGATGGCGACACACGACGGATACCGGGCGGTCACGGCGGATCTGCGCACACCGAGGACCGCAGCCGGCCGGGCCCTGCTGGACCGGCTCACCGGGCACCTGCCCGCGATCCGGGACGGCGCCCGGCCGGCCGACCGGGAGGGGGCCTTCCGCACCGAGGTGTTCGCGGCCCTGCGCGCCGGCGGCGTGCTCGGCGCCACCGTGCCGCGGGAGTTGGGCGGTCTGGGCGTCACCTCCCTGCACGACGTCGCCCTGGCTCTGACGACGGTCGCCGAGGCGGACGCGTCGACCGCGCTGGCACTGCACATGCAGCTCAGCCGGGGGCTGACCTTCACCCACGAGTGGCGGCACGGCGACGACGGGCCGCGGGCGCTGGCCGAGCGGCTGCTGCGCGGCATGGGCTCGGGCGAGGCCGTGGTGTGCACCACCGTCAAGGACGCCCCCGGCGGCCGGGTGGCGACCAGGCTGCGGCCGGCCCCGGACGGCGGCTGGGTGCTGACCGGCCGCAAGACCCTGGCGAGCATGGCGCCGTTCGCGACCGACTTCGTCGTCTCGGCGCAGGTGGAGGTGGCCGGTGTGGCCCGCTCGGCGGCGGCCGTGCTGTCGCGCGGGACCCCGGGCCTGACCGTCCTGGACAACTGGGACGGGCTGGGCATGCGGGCCTCCGGCACCGTGGACGTCGTACTGGAGGACTGTCCGATCCGGGCCGGGGACGTGTTCCTGCGCGGGCCGGTCGGGGAGCAGTCGGACGCGTCCCTGGCGGGCCAGACGGTCAGTTCGATCACCATGCTGGGGATCTACGCGGGGGTGGCGCAGGCGGCGCGGGACGTCGTGGTGGCCGAACTCGCCAAGCGGGGCGGGCTTTCGGCGGCGGCGGCCGCGACGCGCACGCTGCTCGCGGAGATCGAGGCCCGGCTGTACGCGCTGCGCACGACGGTGGCAGGCACGCTGTCGGTGGCGGACTGGCTGGCGTACGGCTTCGACGGTGATCCGGCGGAGCGCGGGCGGCGCATGATGGCCGACTTCCAGTGCGCCAAGCTGATGGTGAACCGGCTGGCACCCGACATCGTCTCGGACTGCCTGGTGGTGATCGGCGGCGCCTCCTACGCGGGGGCGCATCCGCTGTCGCGGCTCTACCGGGACGTGCGGGCGGGCGCGTTCATGCACCCGTTCACCTATCCCGACGCGGTGGATTGGCTGTCCGAGGCGGTGCTCGGCGGCCCGAAGGCCTGAGTGACGGGTGGGGGGAGGGCCGGCTGTCCCGGCCCTCCCCCCACCCTTGGTCGCGCTACGCCCGCGGCCGGCCGGCGTGCGCCACGGCGTGCTCCATGGTGGTGGTGCTGTTGCGGCCCAGCGCGTCGCGCACGAAGGCGCGGGCGTCGGCGAGGGTGGCATCCGCTCCGAGGACGGCCGGCACGGCCTCCTCGTCGAGGACCACGGTGTGCACGGAGGTGATCCGGGCACCTTCACCGTCCGCCCGGAACAGCCACTGCCCGGTGTGGGCGGTCATCAGCGCGGGGGTGCGCAGCTGCTTGTAGACGATCCGGTCGTGCGGGAAGCAGATCCGGACGGACCGGGTGGTGTGGGTGGATCCGTCCGGCGCCCGGGTGTCCATCTCCAGCACCTGGAGGCCGGGTTGATCCTCCGTCAGCTCCGCGCGGGCCACGTGCGGCAGCCGCTCGGGCCAGCGGTGCGCCTCGTCGACGAAGGCGAAGGCGGCCTTGACGTCGCCGTCGAAGGCGACGGTGTCCTCGAAGGTGAGCACCGGGCCGGCCCCGGCCTCCTCGCGCTCGACGGCGGCGCGCAGGGCCTCCAGTTCGGCGCCGCTGTTGTGATCGACCGCCCGCTGGATCCAGGCGGCGTTCTCGGCGCCGTCGTCGACGGCCCGGAAGTCGTGCAGCAGACGCACCCTGGTCTCGGTGTCGGTGAGCGGCTCGACGATCCACTCCCCGCCCATGGCGGACACCGGGGGTTGGGAGACCTCCTGCCGGAAGCGGACGCTGAGCCGGCCGGGGTCCAGCAGCCGCCGCGAGGTCCAGGTCTTCACCTCGCCGTTGGCGGTGGCCCAGATCCGGATGCGTTCCCCGGTGTCGCCCCGTTCGACGCGTTCGACGTGCACGGTGGGCGGGAAGGTCTCCGGCCAGCGGCCGACGTCGGCGATCAGGTCGTAGACGCGCCGCGGGGACGCGGACACGGTGATCGAGTGTTCGGTGTAGTGGGTTCCGGGACGTGACATGGTCCTCCTCCGGCTCCGCTGTCGGTCAGCGGAGCCAGGGTCGGGGCCGGCTCTGGTCGGTGACTCGAGAACCGCTGGGCCGGGCCCATCGCCGTCCGTCAGCCGGCCGGCCGGACGCCCAGGTCGTGGTGGAACAGGTCCAGCGGGTCCCAGCGCTCCTTGACCCGTTGCAGCCGCCGGTGGTTGTCCCGGTAGTAGAGGGCGCTCCACGGCACGCCCGAGGTGTTCCAGCCGGGGTCGGCGAGGTCCGTGTCCGGGTAGTTGACGTAGGCACCGCCGTTGGCCTCGTTCGGCACCGGGACGCCGCCGGTGTCGGCGTGCAGCTCCCGGTAGAGGCCACGCACCCAGGCCAGGTGGCGTTCGGTCTGCTCCGGCTCGCCCCACAGGGTCTCGTGGACGACGCTGAACAGGCTGTCCCGGTGGGGCAGGGCGGTGGCGTCCTGGGGCACGGTGTTGATCCGTCCGCCGAGGAAGGTGAGGTAGACGCCGGCGGTGGCGAACTCCTCGCCGCCCCGGTTCAGGTGGTCGTGCAGGACCGCGATCTGCCGGTCGGACCAGGGTTTGCGCAGCAGGGTGGACTTGGACTTGAACCGGGCGCCGCCCGGCCACTGCACCACGCCCAGCACCGACTTCAGCCACGGCGTCTCGGTGGTGGTCGCCGTGTGCGGGACGCCGGCCGCGGCGGTCAGTTCGGCGGCGAAGGCGTCCAGGAGGTCCCGGGCGCGGGGGCGGGAGGCGTCGAGGGCGGCGTCCACCGAGACCCGCCCGGCGGCGCGGTGGCCGAGGGTGAGGCCGCTCGACAGGTCGGCGTAGGGCGTGTCCGTACCGGCGTGCCGTTGGTGCCAGTCCCCGTGGGCTCGCAGCAGCCGGGCGAACGCCTCCTGGTTCAGGTCCTGCCACTGCCAGCCGAGGGACACCGAGCGTACGGCGGTCGGCGGCTTCGGCAGCAGGTCGCCCGGCGCGCCGGCGGCGCCCGGCGACCGGAACAGGTAGCGGGTGACGACCCCGAAGTTGCCTCCTCCACCGCCGGTGTGGGCCCACCACAGCTCGCGCTCGGGCCCGGTGGAGTCCCGGGTGGCGGTGACCTGGCGGGCCCGGCTGGACCGGTCCGCGACGACGACCTCGACACCGTACAGGTGGTCGACGACCAGCCCGTACCGGCGGGACAGTGCCCCGTAGCCGCCGCCCGCGACGTGGCCGCCCACCCCGACGCCGGGGCAGCTGCCGCCCGGCAGGGTCACGCCCCAGCCCAGGTAGAGCGTGCGGTAGACCCGCCCGAGGGTGGCGCCGGCCGCGACGGCGAAGAGCTGCCGCTCCGGGTCGTGGGAGACGTCCGTCATCTCGGAGACGTCGATCAGGACCCGGACGGCCGGGTCGTCGACGAAGCCCTCGAAGCAGTGGCCGCCGCTGCGGACCGCGATCCGCCTGCGGTCCCGGGCGGCCTGCTCGACCGCGGCGACCACCTGCCCGGGCGAGCCGACCAGGTGCACCACGTCCGGGGAGCCGGTGAAGCGGCCGTTGTGCCCGCGGGTGGTGAGTTCGGTGTAGCGGGGGTCGTCCGGGCCGAGGACCACCGGCCCCAGGGGGGCACGCGCTCCGGCCGCCGGAGTGGCGGCGGCCGGGGCACCGAGCAGCGCGGCTCCCCCGGCCATGGTCGAGAGCTCCATCAACCGTCTGCGCGTGAGTCCTGCCATGGGGTTCACCGACCTTCCCGTGCGGCCTGCGGCCGATCGTCCGTCGGCGGTCAGCCTGGGGTCCGTCGCTGGCGGGCCGGTGGAGGGTCGCTGGTACGCGGCGCGCTCGAACGAGCTTCCGAGGGTGGGAAGAGAACTGTCAGCGGCGCTGACAGTGACGTTATTGACGCTTCTAAGCTCTCAGAAGTCAAGAGCCCGGAGCAGCCGACTTCTCCTCCGCCTGCCCGGGGCCGCTCCGACCGGCCCCGCCCGGCAGCCGTGACCTCCGTGCCCCTCCACGCCCCCGTACGGGAGACCTCATGATCCACACCCGCGGACTCACCCGAAGTTTCCGCGCCAAGGGAGAGACCGTCGAAGCCGTCCGCGGTCTCGACCTCGACATCGAGGCCGGCTCCGTGGTGGCCTTCCTCGGCCCGAACGGCGCCGGGAAGACCACCAGTCTGCGGATGCTGACCACCCTGCTCCCGCCGACCGCGGGCACCGCCACCGTCGCCGGGCACGACGTGGTGACCGACCCGGCCGGGGTGCGCCGCCGGATCGGCTACCTCGGCCAGGGCAACAGCGCCGGCACCGGTTTCCGGGTCATGGACGAACTCGTCACCCAGGGCCGCGCGTACGGCCTGGGCCGCACCGAGGCGCACGCCCGGGCCGAACGCCTGCTGGACGCCCTCGAACTGGAAGGGCTGTCCCGGCGGACGGTCGGCACCCTCTCCGGGGGCCAGCGCCGCCGGCTCGACATCGCCATGGCCCTCGTCCACGAACCGGACCTGCTCTTCCTCGACGAGCCCTCCACCGGGCTCGACCCGCACAGCCGCGCCAACATCTGGGAGCACGTGCTGCGCCTGCACAAGGACCTCGGCACCACCATCGTCTTCACCACCCACTACCTGGAGGAGGCCGACCTGTGGGCCGGGCGGGTGCTGGTCATCGACCACGGCCGGGTGATCGCCGACGACTCCCCGGAGCGCCTCAAGGCCGAACTCGCCGGCGACCTCATCACGTTCACGACCTCCGACCCCGCCGACACCGGCCCGGCCGCCACCCGGGCCCGCACCCTGCGGGCCGTTCGGGAGGTGACCGTCGAGGACCGGGAGGTGCGGGTCCGGACCTCCGACGGCGACGTCCGGCTGCCGGAGCTGCTGCGCGACCTCGACGCGGCCGGGATCCGGGTGCACAGCACCCGGCTGACCCGCCCCACCCTCGACGACGTCTTCCTCACCCTGACCGGCCGCACCCTCCGGGAGAGCGCCGACGCCGGCATCCCGACCACCCCTCACCAGGGAGCCTGACCATGAAGGTGCTCACCGACACCCGCACCGCGTTCGCCCGCGAACTCAAGCCCGAACTGCGCCAGCCCGTCGGCCTGCTCTTCACGATGATGCTGCCGTTCCTGCTGCTGGCCCTCTTCGCGCCGCTGCTCTCCAACTCGGGCCCGGGCGCGGGCGGCGGGCCGGCCGGCGCGGGCTCACCCTGGCAGTGGTTCGTCCCCGGCATGCTCGTCCTGCTCGGCCTGTCCGCCACCGCGGGGTCGGGCGCCTCGCTGCTGGGCGAGATCTCCTCGGGCGCATTCGAGCGGCTGCTCGTCACCCCGCTCAACCGGGCCGCCATGCTGGTCGGCCGGACACTGAAGGAGGTCGTGGTCCTGCTCACCCAGGCCCTGCTGATCCTCCTCCTGCTGCTGCCGACCGACTTCCGGCTGCACCTGCCGGGCGCCCTGGCCGGGCTCGTGCTGCTGAGCGTCTTCGGCGTCGGCATCGGCGCGCTGTCCTTCACCCTGGCGCTCCACTCCCGCCGCCGGCAGACCCTGTTCTACGGGGTACAGCAGGTGGTCTTCTTCCCGCTGCTGCTTCTCTCCGGGGTGCTGCTGCCGATCACCGAGGCGGCCGCGCCGACCTGGCTCTACGTGCTGAGCCGGATCAACCCGGTGACCCACGTGGTCGAGGCCGAACGCGCCCTGTTCGACGGTCAGTTGACCGAATCGGTGGTCCTGTACGGATTCCTCGCGGCCGGCGCCATCGCGATGCTGGGCGTCGCGGCCGGGATCCGCGGCATGCGCAACGCCTCAGCGTAGTACCCGCCCCTGACGAAGCATCACATCCTCCGAGGGAGCCACCGTGACCGACCGCAGCGCGCCGGGCCCCGGCGCCCGCACCGTGGACGTCTGGTTCGACCCCGCCTGCCCCTACACCTGGCTGACCTCCCGCTGGCTACGGGAGGCGGCACTGGTCCGCCCGCTGGCTCCGCGCTGGCACCTGATGAGCCTGGCGCTCCTCAACGAGGGCCGCGACGACGACCCGGAAGGGGACCCCGAGGGCTACCTCCTGGTGCCGGTGCGGATCGCCACCGCCGTCCGGCAGGCCCACGGCCAGGACGCCCTGGTCCGCTTCCACCGCGCTCTGTGGGCCGGCAGCGGCCGGCGCTGGATCACCGACCCGGCCACGGCGCTGGTCGCCGCCGGTCTGCCGGCCGCCCTTGCGGCGGCCGGCACCTCCACCGCGCACGACGCGGCGCTGCGCGCCTCGCACGCCGAAGCCCTCGGCCTGCTGGGCCCGCGCGCCGGCACACCGGTGGTGGCCGTCACCGACCCGGCACGGCCCGGACGTCCTCCGGTGGCCTTCTTCGGGCCGGTCCTCTCCCGCGTGCCCCGCGGAGAGGAGGCGGGCCGGCTGTGGGACGCCGCCCTACTGCTGGCCGGCACCCCCGGCTTCCACGAGCTCAAGGGAACGCCCGCGCCCCCGGACCCGGACGTCGGCGCCGGGGACGGGGGCGGGGGCGGGGACTGGGACGAGCTGCCGTGACCTGGCCGCGCTCAGTAGTTGCCGAGCCCGCCGCACACGTTGAGGGCCTGGGCGGTGATCGGCGCCGCCGTGTCCGTGATCAGGTAGCCGACCAGCCCCGCGACCTCCTCGGGCGTGGTGTACCGGCCCAGCGGGATCTTCGCCTCGAACCGTTCGAGCACCGCCTCGGGCGTGGTGCCCCACACCTCGGCGTAGCCCGCCCGGACCCGCTCGGCCATCGGCGTCTCCACGTAGCCGGGGCAGACCGCGTTGACGGTGATGCCGGTCTTCGCCAGTTCCAGGCCCAGCGCCTTGGTGAAACCGACCACGGCGTGCTTCGAGGCCGAGTACGGGGCTCCCAGCACCACACCCTGCTTGCCGCCGGTGGAGGCGATGTTGACGATCCGGCCCCGGCCGCGGTCCAGCATGCCGCCGCTGGTCAGGGCGGCCCTCGTCACCCGGAACACGCTGGTGAGGTTGGTGTCGACGACGTCCAGCCACAGCTCGTCCGTCAACTGGGCGGTGGCCCCACCCCCGTTGCGGCCCGCGTTGTTGACCAGGACGTCGATCGGGCCGAACCGGTCGACGCCGGCGCGCACGAAGGCGTCCACCTCCTCGGTGGAACGCACGTCGCAGCTCCGCCCGTCGGCGTCGACCCCTTCCTCCCGCAGGAGCGTCACGGTGTCGGCAACCGCCGCACCGTCCCGGGCGCAGAGGAAGACCCGCAGCCCCCCGGCGCCCAGCGCTCGGGCCACGGCGAGGCCGATCCCGCTGGTCGCACCGGTGACGACGGCCACCCGTCCATCCGTGCCGCTCATGGTTCCTCCCGGATCGTGACGTGGAACGTACGTAGGCGCCCCGACGATGGCAACGGCCGCTCGACGGGCGCTCAAGTCGCGGCGGAAGCCGCGCCCGAAGCCCCCTGAACACGACGAAGCGCAGTACCCGAGAAGAAGCAGAAGGAGACGAAACCATGACCGTTCTGGTGACCGGAGCCACCGGCAACGTGGGCCGGCACGTGGTGGCGGGCCTGCTGGCGGCGGACGTGCCGGTGCGCGCGATGACCCGCACGCCGGAGCGCGCCACGCTGCCCGAGGGAGTGGAGGTGGTCCGCGGCGACCTCGCGGATCCGTCGAGCCTGGACGCGGCCCTCGCCGGGGTCGACCGGGCCTTCCTGTTCCCGCTCCCCGGTACCGCGGAGGAGTTCACCGCCCGGGCCGCCAAGGCCGGGGTGCGGCGGATCGTCGTGCTCTCCTCGATCGCGGCCGAGTACGCCGCCGGGGACTACAGCGGCGACCACCACAGCGTGGTGGAGCGGGCCGTGGAGGCCTCCGGACTGGAGTGGACGCACGTCCGGCCGGGCGAGTTCATGACCAACCTGCTGTCCTGGTGGGCCCCCACCATCCGGGCCGAGAACACCGTCCGCGCCCCGTTCGGGGCGGCCCGCAGCGCCCCGGTGCACGAGGCCGACATCGCCGACGTGGCGCTGGCCGCCCTGCTGGCGGAGGGGCACGCCGGACGGGCGTACGCCTTCGCGGGCCCGGAGTCGCTGTCCAAGCACGAGCAGGTGCGGGTGCTCGGCGAGGTCCTCGGCCGGCACATCGGATTCGAGGAGCTGACCGTGCCCGCGGCCCGTGAACTGTGGCTCGGCCAGGGCATGCCGGCCGAGGCCGTGGACTGGCTGCTCCAGGACCCGGTGGACGTCCCGGTGGGGCCGACCTGCGAGCGGGTCACCGGCCGGCCCGCCCGCACGTTCGCGCAGTGGGTGGCCGACCACCGCGCGGACTTCTGAGGCCGGGGCCCGGCGGCGTTCAGCGGCGGTCGAGCCACTCTCCAGGCGTTCCCTCGACGGTGGTCGGGACCGCTTCGTGGACCGATGGGACGCCGCCATGGTGGATGCCGCAGAGAACGCCCTGATCCGACGCCTGATCCGAGCCGGAGCCGGCTCCGACGACGAGATCGACGCCCTGCTGAAGGACGTCGGCCTGTCCGAGGTGGCCCGGGTGCTCGTCGACGAGGTGCGGTTCCGCTGCCCGGAGCCGGCCAACACCGCCCCCGTCGACGTGGCGCTCGACCTCACCCACGGCGGGGAGCGGCACTCGGCCGCGCTGCGCGTGGTGCGCGACGAGCCGGTCCGCCTGGTCGCCGAGGAGTCCGCCGAGGTCCGCTCGCGGATCACCTTCACCGCCGCGGGGCTGCTCCGCCGGCTCTTCGGGCCGGTGGACTCCCCGCGCACCGGGGACTTCCACAACACCTTCATGCCCACCCCCGAGGACCCCGGTCGACTGCGCGAACTCCTCGGCGAGATGGACATCGTGCTGCGCGCGGCGGCCCAGGCCACCGCCACCCTGATGGCCGGCTGCACCGGGCGCGCCCCGGAGCTCGGGGAGCTGTCCATCCGGTACGGCTCCGACAAGTGGGCCAGCTTCCACTGGTACACCGCGCACTACGAGCACCACTTCGCCCGCTACCGGGACCGGCCCGTACGGGTGCTGGAGATCGGGATCGGCGGGTTCGAGGACGACCTCGGCGGCGGCTCGCTGAAGATGTGGAAGCGCTACTTCCCCCGCGGCACCGTCTTCGGGCTCGACCTGTACGACAAGACCTCGCTCTCCGAGCCCCGGCTCACGGCGCTGGTCGGCGACCAGAACGACCCCGACTTCCTGACCGAACTGGCCCGGGAGCACGGCCCGTTCGACATCGTCATCGACGACGGCAGCCACCTGAACGAGCACGTGCGCACCTCGTTCCGGGCCCTCTTCCCGCACGTGCGGCCCGGCGGCCTGTACGTCGTCGAGGACCTGCAGACCGCCTACTACTCCGACTTCGGCGGCAGCCCCGGCGGCGTCGCCGGCCCGGACACCTCGCTCGGGCTGGTCAAGGAGCTGATCGACGACCTGCACCACCGGGAGCACCGGGACCCCACCGTCACGAACCCCACCCCCACCCAGAGCAGCGTGGTCGGGGTGCACGCGTACCACAACATCGTCTTCGTCGAGAAGGGCACCAACGGGGAGGACACCCTGCCCCGGTGGATGGACGCCGACGTGTGGACCGCGCTCGGCGCGAAGTGAGACGGGGGGACCGACCGTGCGGGTGCTGTTCACCGTGTCGTCCTGGCCCACCCAGTACGCGGCGCTGGTGCCGCTCGGGTGGGCGTTCCAGGCGGCCGGCCACGAGGTGCGGGTGCTGTGCGACCCGTCCCAGACCGATCCGGTCGCCCGGTGCGGGCTGCTGCCCGTGCCGGTCCTCTCGGGGATGCCGGAGGTCCTGCGGCTGCGGCTGCAGTACCACGCGGAGGCGGTGGCCGGGATCTGGCCGTACCCGTGGCTTCCGCCCCACCCGGTGACGGGTGACCGGCTGGACCGGCTCGACGCGTTCGACCTCGCGCACTTCGAGAGCCGGACCGCTCCGGGGCTCGCCGAGGAGGCCGCCCGCGGCTTCGACGCGGCCGTGGCCCACGCCCGGGACTGGCGGCCGCAGCTGGTCCTGCACGACCCCGGGAGCCTGGAGGGGCTACTGGTGGCGAAGCTGCTCGACGTGCCGTCGGCGCTGTGCCTGTGGGGGCCCGCGAGCCCGCACGACCCCGAGCACATGCGGATCGTCCCCACCGACCACAGCGGTTCGTTCCCCCGGTACGGCCTGGGCGCGTTCGACGTGTCGATGATCGAGCGGGTGGTGGACCCGAACCCGGCGTCGCTGAAGGTGCCGGTCGAGGCCGAACGGCTGCCGGTCCGCTTCGTCCCGTACAACGGCGCCGCGTCCGCGCCCGCGTGGACCGCGCGGCGCCCGGAGCGGCCCCGGGTCGTCGTCACCTGGTCCACCGCGCTGTCCACCGTCTCGGGGCCGGACTCCTGCCTGCTCCCACGGATCGTCGCCGCCCTCGACGGCCTGGACGCGGAGGTGCTGGTCACCGCCACCGCCCGGGACCTGGCCGAGCTCGGGACGGTGCCGCCCCCGGTCCGGGTGGCCGAGCGCCTACCGCTGGCCACCCTGCTGCCGGGCGCCTCGGCGGTCGTGCACCACGGGGGCGGCGGCAGCTCGCTGACGGCCATGTGGGCGGGGGTGCCGCAGTTCATCGCGAGCTTCGCCGCCGAGCAGCGGATCTCCGGCGAGCGGGTGGCCGGCACCGGGGCCGCGCTGCACGTCTCCGGGGAACTCGCCGACGAGGCGACGATCAGGTCGGGCATCGAGCGACTGCTCGACGACCCCTCCTACCGGGCCGCGGCCGGGCGGCTGCGCGATGAGGTGGCGGCGGCCCCGACCCCGGCCGAGCTCGCCGCCGACCTGGCGGGGCTCGCGGCCGACGGCCGACGGCTGACGGCTGACGGCTGACGGCTGACGGCTGACGGCTGACCGCAGGGTCCCGGGGCGTTTCCGACGATTCGCGAGTCCGACCGGAATCGTCGGACACACCCCGCCGCTGCGCGAGGGTCGAGGCGGATGCGAGGCCCGCTCCCGATCCTGTCCGGCATGACCACACGAACCGAGAACACCGACCACCCGGGCCGGTCCGGGGCCGGTGCCCCGCGCGGGATCGTCGTCACCGGCGGCGGCACCGGCATCGGCCGGGCCACCGCCCGCGCCTTCACCGCGCACGGGGACCGGGTGCTCGTCGTCGGCCGCACCGCGGCCACCCTGGCCGAGGCCGCCGACGGGCACGCGGGCGTCCACACCCTGGTCGCCGACCTCACCGACCCAGACGCCCCGGAGCGGATCGTCGACGCCGCTGTGCGCGAGCTCGGCGGCATCGACGTCCTCGTCAACAACGCCGCCGCGCTGGGGTACCGCCCGCTCGACGCCCTGGACCGGGCCGAGGCGCGGCGCCAGCTCGACACCAACCTGCTGGCGCCGGTGCTGCTTACCCGGGCCGCGCTCGCGCCGCTGGCCGCACGCTCCGGCACGGTGGTGAACATCGGCTCGGCCGGCGCGCTCGGCCTGCGTTCCTGGCCGGAGAACAGCCTGTACGGGGCCACCAAGGCCGGCTTGGACTTCCTCACCCGGTCCTGGGCCGTCGAACTGGCCCCGCACGGCATCCGGGTGGTCGGCCTCGCGCCCGGGGTGACCGACACCGCCCCCGAGCCGGCGCCGGGCGGCCCGGGCGCCGATCCGCGGTACGCGGCCTTCCTGGAGCAGACCGCCGCCCGGACACCGAGCGGCCGGGTCGCCCGCCCCGAGGAGATCGCCTGGTGGATCGTCCAGCTCACCCGGCCCGAGGCCGGGTACGCCAACGGCCTGGTGCTGCCGGTGGACGGCGGCCTCTCGCTCACCTAGATCCGGGCCGACCACCGCCGAACCGCCGACCACCGCGCCGGCCCGTCCGAGAGGGGAACGCCCGGATGCGGGTCCTGTTCCAGCCGTTCGCCGCCGCCACCCACGTGGCCGCCCAGGTGCCGCTCGCGTGGGCGCTGCGCGCCGCCGGGCACGAGGTGCGCGTCGCCACCCAGCCCGACGCGGCGGAGTCCGTCGCGCGGGCCGGCCTCACCGCGGTGCCGGTCGGCGAACCGCTGCACGTCGCGGCCAAGATGAACCCCGACGAGACGGGACTGCCGGCGGAACTGCGCGACGACGCCTGGCTGCGGATCCTCGATCCGGGCGAGATCCGCCCGGCCCGGCTGTCCGCCGACCACCTGCACGGTGTCTTCGCCGCCTGGACACCGCTGGTGCACCGCAACACGGTGCCGGACCGGATGATCGACGACCTGGTCGCGTTCGCCCGGGACTGGCGGCCGGACCTGGTGGTCTGGGACACCATGACCTTCGCGGGACCGGTCGCCGCCCGGGTCTGCGGCGCCGCCCACGCCCGGCTGATGTTCGGCCTCGACCTGGTCGGCCTGCTCCGCGAGCGCTATCTGGCCGTGCTCGGCCGGCGGCCGGCCGAGCTGCGGGACGATCCGCTGGAGGAGTGGCTGGGGCAGGTCCTGGAGCGGTACGGGATGACCGGTCCGGGCCGCGGCTTCGACGAAGAACTGGTGGTCGGGCAGTGGACGATCGACCCGGTGCCCACCTCCCTGGCCCTGCCGCTCCGCACGCCCCGCGTCCCGGTCCGCTACGTGCCGTACAACGGCCCGGCGGCGGTGCCCGGTTGGCTGGACGAGCCGCCCCGCCGGCGCCGGATCTGCCTCACCCTGGGCGTCTCGTTCCGCGAGGTGGTCGGCGGGGACCAGGCGTCGGTCGGCGACCTCCTCGCGGCCGTCGCCGACCTGGACGTGGAGGTGGTGGCCACACTCGACTCCGAACAGCTGGCCTCGATCGGGCCGCTGCCGCCGAACGTGCGCGCGGTGGACTTCGTCCCGCTGAACGAGCTGCTGCCGAGCTGCTCCGCGGTCATCCACCACGGAGGTGCCGGCACCTTCCTCACCGCGCTGGCCCACGGGGTGCCGCAGGTCGTGGTGCCGGCCCGGATGTGGTGCAACACCCCGCGGGCCGAACGGGCTCGGGCCGCCGGCCTGGCCCTGACCTGCCCGCCGGAGAAGCTGACCCCCAGCCGGCTGCGCGCGATGGTGACCAGGGTCCTGGAGGACCCCTCGTTCGCGCGCGCCGCGGCCCGGGTGCGGGCCGAGCTGCTCGGCACGCCGGCCCCCCGGGGGCTGGTGCCGGTCCTGGAGCGCCTGGTCGCCGAGCACCGCCCCTGTCGTCACCGCAGCGGGACATGACGTACCGTCGGAGAGGAAACGATCACCGCTCCCCCGGTTGAGGTGAACCGCCCTTGAGGACCCACATCCCCTACCTCCTGGCCGTGGCCAGCACGGTGGCGACGCGCCGGGTGGACGAGCGTCTGCACGACTACGATCTGACGGTCCGCCAGTACGGCCTGCTCATCCAGCTGTCCCACGAACCCGGGCTGACCATGGCGGACCTGGCCCGTCAGCTCGGCATCGCCCGGCAGTCGGTGCACCGGCTCGTCGGCGAACTGGTCGAGGCCGACCACGTGCGCCGCCGGCCCGGAGCCGACGACCGCTCGCGCCGGCTGGAACTCACCGACACGGCCCGCTACATGCTGACCCGGATCGACGGCCCGCTCGCACGAGTGGAGGCGGACCTGCTCGGCGACCTCGACCCGGACGAGATCGAGACCCTGCGCGAGCTCCTCCAGCGGGTGCTGGCGCACGCCACCGACGACGAGGCGTGGCTGCCCGCCCGGTGACGTCCCCCCGGGGGACCGGGCCGGGAACGGGGTCGAGAACGCGTCGAGGTGGGGTCGAGGCCGCCTTCCTACGCTCACCCCCATGCGAGTGCTCTTTGTGACCGTGGCCGCCAAGGCCCACTTCCACGTCCAGGTGCCCTTGGCGTGGGCGCTGCGCGCCGCCGGCCACGAGGTGCGCGTGGCCAGCCAGCCCGACCTGCTGGACACCGTCGTCGCGGCCGGCCTGCCCGCGACCGCCGTGGGACCGCCGCTCGCCCAGGAGGAGTCCGTGGCGGAGCTGCGGCGCCGGCAGGAGCGGGCGGCCGAGCGCCTGACGGACCCGCCCGACGCCCAGGAGCTCATGCGGATGACCGAGGACCGGCCCGAGCACCTGACGCCCGACTTCCTCGACGGCCTGTTCACCGTGATGACCTCCGCCATCTTCCAGAACTTCTCGGCCGAGGAGACCGTCGACGACCTGGTCACGCTGGCCCGGCGCTGGCGCCCCGACCTCGTCGTCTGGGACACCCTGCTGATGGGCGGGGCCGTCGCCGCCCGGGCCGCCGGCGCCGCGCACGCGCGCCTGCTCTACGGCCTGGACCTGGTGGGCACGATGCGGCATCGGCACCGGGAGTCACTGACCGCCCGGCCCGGGGAGCTGCGCGAGGACCCGCTCGCCGAGTGGCTGGACTGGACGGCGGCCCGGTACGGCGGCGGGTTCAGCGAGGACCTGGTGACCGGTCAGTGGACCCTCGACCCCGCGCCGGCCGCGCTGCGCACGCCCACCGACCTGCCCTGGGTGCCGATGCGGCACATCCCGTACAACGGGCGGGCGGTGCTGCCGCCGTGGCTGCTCGAACCACCGCGCCGGCCCCGGGTCTGCCTGACCCTCGGGATCTCCTTCCGCGAGGTGATGGGCGGCGAACGAACCTCCGTGCAGGTGCTGCTGGAGGCACTGGCCGAGCTGGACGCGGAGGTGGTGGCGACCCTGGACACGGCGCAGCTGGCCGAGGCCGGCCCGCTGCCGGCCAACGTGCGGGCGGTGGACTTCGTCCCACTGGACGCGCTGCTGCCGTCCTGCTCCGCGATCGTGCACCAGGGCGGCTTCGGCACCGCGCAGAACGCGCTGGTGCACGGCGTCCCGCAGGTCGTCGTCCCCAACGACCTGTGGGACCTGCGCCCCCGGGCGGAGCTGATCGAGCGGTCGGGGGCGGGAGTGCGCTGGTCCGGCACCGGCCCGCTGACCCCGGCGGAGCTGCACGGGCTGGTGACCCGGGTGCTCGACGACCCGTCGTTCGCGCGCGGGGCGGCGCGGCTCCGGGACGAGATCGGGGCCATGCCCTCGCCCGCCGATCTGGTCCCGGTCCTCGAAGGGCTGACCCACCGGCACCGGCGGGCCGCATGGACCGGCTGAGTCGGCCGGATCGGCACCCGGCCCCGCCGTCAGCGGGGCCGGTCCGCTTCCTCCCGGGGCGCCGCCGACAGCGCCTCGGCCAGCGCCTCCCGCCAGGGCCGGGGGGCCGGGATGCCCACCTCGTGCCAGCGGTCGTGGCCGAGAACGGTGTACCGCGGCCGGGGGGCGGGGCCTGGTGCGGCCGCCGCGGGCACCGGCCGCACCAGGCCGGGATCGGCACCGACCAGCCGGAACACCTCGCGGGCCAGCTCGTACCAGCTGGCCCGGCCGGCGTTGGTGGCGTGGAAGACGCCCCGCGCGCCCGGGGTCCGGCCGAGCGCGAGCAGCAGCCGCGCGACGTCCGCCGCCCAGGTCGGCTGCCCCACCAGGTCCGCCACCACGTCGACGGTCCGGCCGGCCCGGGCCCGTTCGGCCATCACCCCGACGAAGCTGCGGCCGTGCGCGCCGTGCAGCCAGGCGGTGCGGACCACCGCGCCGAGGTCCGGCAGCAGTGCGAGGACGGCCCGCTCGCCCGCGGCCTTGCTGCGCCCGTAGGCGTTGCGCGGGGCGGTCGGATGCCCCTCCGGGTACGGGGAGTCGGCGTCGCCGGGGAAGACGTAGTCGGTGGACAGGTGCAGCAGCCGGGTGCCGTGCCGGGCGCACAGTGCGGCCAGCTGCCGCGGCCCGTCCCCGTTGACCCGCAGCGCCCGCGCCTCGTCCGCCTCGGCGGCCTCCACCGCCGTGTAGGCCGCGCAGTTCACCACCAGGTCGGGGCGGTGCCGGGCGAAGGCCCCGACGAGCGCGTCGGGGTCGGTGACGTCCAGGGCCCGCCGGTCCAGGGCGACCGCGGTCACGCCCTCGGCGGCCAGCGCCGCCGTCACCTCGTGCCCGAGCAGCCCGCCGGCCCCGGTGACGAGCCATCGCGGCGGGGGCGGAAAGGGCGTCTCGGGCCGGCGGTCGGCGGGGAGCGAGGAGTTCACCCGGCCGAGCCTGCCCGCGCCCGGTCGAGCATCCGGCGACGTGCCGTGGTCTCCCCCGAACCGTCCGCTCCAGCGGTCGTCGACCGATCGGTGACCGGGGCCGCCCAGACTCGGACGTCGAGATCCCCGTCCTGGAGGAACGATGGCGTTGTTCGCGGTCCTGGCGACCCAGTCCCCCACCGGCATTTCCGCCGACGACTTCCGTCGGCGGCTTCCCGAAGGCTTCGCGTACATCAAGGAGTTGGTGGACAAGGGTGTCATCCGGCACAACTGGATCCGGGTCGGTGCCTCGGGCGGACTGCTGATCTACCGGGTCGACTCGCACGAGGAGCTCAACACCCTGCTGTACGGGAACCCGCTCAGCCCCCACCTGCGCTTCGAGGTGATCCCGCTGGCGGAGGTCGGCGGCTTCGACCCCAGGGCCTTCGAGTCCACCACCTTCGGGTCCACCACCTTCGAGTCCGCGGCCGCCGAGCGGCCGGGGGGGGGGGGGGCCGCCCGGCGGCCGGGCCGGGGCCGCCGCGCGGGGGGGGGGGGGGGGGAAGGAGGCCGCGCGGCGGGCGGCCGG